>NZ_JBOBDR010000009.1:0-237810 GCF_050586545.1 Pseudomonas sp. WC2
GCTCGAGATAACGAACAAATTTGCACAGTTATTTTCGAATCAGAACACTAGAATAGCCTCACCTTATTCGGAGCCAGAGCCTTTATGTCAGAGTCGGTTGACGCCCCCGGGCTGTCAGATTTACCGCTGGAAGACCTGGTGGCCTGTCACGAGTGCGACCTGCTGATGCGCAAGCCAACGCTTGCCCACGGCGAGAAAGCCCTCTGTCCACGCTGCGGTTACGAGTTATATGCCCATCGCCACAACGTGGTGCAGCGCAGCCTTGCCTTGGTGATCGCAGCATTATTGCTGTACATCCCGGCAAACTTTTTACCCATTATGCAACTCAATATCCTCGGGCAATCCTCTCAGGATACGGTCTGGAGTGGCGTGCTCGGCCTCTTCAACACCGACATGCAGGGTGTGTCAATTGTTGTGTTCCTGTGCAGCATGGCCATTCCGCTGCTCAAATTGCTGTGCCAGTTGTTCGTGTTATTGACGATTCGTTTCAATGTGGGCCGCAGTTACGGCTTGCTGCTATATCGCATTTACCACCACCTCAAAGACTGGGGAATGCTCGAGGTTTACCTCATGGGCGTACTGGTAGCGATCGTCAAACTGGCGGACATGGCAGCTATCACCGTCGGTCTCGGCTTGGCGTGTTTTATTGGATTGTTGTTGGTGCAGGTATGGCTTGAGGTGGTGATGTCACCGCATCAGATCTGGCAGGCGTTATCAGGGGAAGATGCACATGCGGGCGATTGATGCAGGCATTCTGACGTGCACCGAATGCCACGAGTTGAACAGACAGGACGCAGATAACGACGAGCAAACTTGCACCCGCTGCGGTGCATTGGTTCACGCTCGCCGTCCAAACAGCCTCACCCGTACGTGGGCACTGCTGATTACCGCGGCGATCATCTATATCCCGGCCAACGTGTTGCCGATCATGACGGTCAGCTCTCTGGGCCAGGGTGATCCAAGCACCATCATGTCCGGCGTGATCCAACTCGTGCAGCACGGCATGATTCCGATTGCGGCCGTGGTGTTCATCGCCAGTATTCTGGTGCCGACGTTCAAACTGGTCGGCATCGCGCTGCTGCTGTTTTCGGTGCAACGGCGCCAGCCGTTGTCGGCCCGTCAGCGCATCTGGATGTATCGCTTCATCGAGTTCATCGGTCGCTGGTCGATGCTCGATATTTTCGTGATCGCCATTCTGGTGGCGGTCGTCAACTTCGGCCGGCTTGCCAGTGTCGAAGCCAATCTTGGCGCCATCGCTTTCGCCAGTGTGGTGATTCTGACGATGCTCGCCGCAGTAACTTTCGATCCCCGACTGATTTGGGATAACACGGAGTCGGACGACGACCATGACTGATTTGCCCGTAGCGAAAACCCGACCGGCCTCGAACTGGTCTGCCATTTGGGTCCTGCCTCTGATCGCCCTGATCATCGGCGGCTGGCTCGGCTGGCGTGCCTATTCCGAAACCGGTATCGAGATCCAGGTCCGCTTCGAGAGTGGCGAAGGCATCCAGGCCAACAAGACCGAAGTCATGTACAAAGGCATGTCGGTCGGTAAGGTCAAGACGCTCAAGCTCGATGACGAAGGCAACTCCAAAGGCGTGATCGCCACCGTGGAGATGAACAAGGACGTCGAGCAATATCTCAAGACCAGCACGCGCTTCTGGCTGGTCAAACCGAGCGTCACCCTGGCCGGTATCACAGGGCTTGAGACCCTGGTTTCGGGTAACTACGTCGCCATCAGTCCTGGTGAAGGCGAGCCGACCCGCAAATTCAAGGCACTTTCCGAAGAGCCGCCGCTGTCCGACGCCAAGCCAGGCCTGCACCTGACCATCAAGGCTGATCGTCTCGGTTCACTGAGCCGTGGCAGCCCGGTGTTCTATAAGCAGATCAAGGTCGGCCAGGTCAAAAGCTACCTGCTCTCGGAAGACCAAAGCACTGTCGAACTCAAGGTCTTCATCGAGCCGACCTACGCCAAACTGGTGCGCAAACACACGCGTTTCTGGAACGCCAGCGGCATCAGCATCGACGCCAACCTGTCCGGCGTGAAAGTGCGCAGCGAGTCGCTGGCCAGCATCGTCGCCGGCGGTATCGCCTTCGCCACGCCGGAAAACCGCAAGGACAGTCCGCCGACTGATCCAAGCCTGCCGTTCCGTCTCTATGAGGACTTCGACGCCGCCGCTGCCGGGATTCGCGTGAAGGTCAAACTCAGCGACTTCGAAGGCCTGCAGGCGGGTCGCACGCCGGTGATGTACAAAGGCATTCAGGTCGGCAATCTGAAAGCGCTGAAGGTCGATCCAGACCTGAACAGCGCCACCGCCGAGCTGACCCTTGATCCACTGGCCGAAGACTATCTGGTCGACGGCACGCAGTTCTGGGTGGTCAAACCGTCGATTTCCCTCGCCGGTATTACCGGCCTCGAAGCGCTGGTGAAAGGTAACTACATCGCCGTGCGTCCGGGTGACAAAGGTGCTGCACCGAAACGTGAGTTCGAAGCACGGCCGAAAGCGCCGCCACTCGATCTGCGTTCACCGGGCCTGCACTTGGTGTTGTTCACCGATACCCTCGGCTCGATCGATGTCGGCAGTCCGATTCTGTACAAGCAGGTCAAAGTCGGTTCGGTACAGAGCTATCAGTTCTCCAAGACGCGCAAACAGATCATCGTCGGTGTGCACATCGAAAAGGAATACGAAAGCCTGGTCAACGCCTCGACACGTTTCTGGAACGTCAGCGGTGTAACGCTCACTGGCGGTTTGACCGGCGGGATTCAAGTGAAGAGTGAGTCGCTGCAAACCTTGATGGCTGGCGGTATTGCCTTTGAAACGCCGCAAGCCAAGGCGCCGCTGCAGAAGCGCATCCCGCGTTTCCGTCTGTTCGACAATCATGACGACGCCAGTAAAAAAGGCAGCGTCGTGACGATCAAAGTCGATCGCGCCGACGGTCTCAGCAGCGGCACGCCGGTTCGCTTCAAAGGGCTGGATGTCGGCAAGATCGAAAGCGTTGATCTGACTGACGATCTGCAATCGGTCATCCTTACCGCGCGCATCACTGAAGTGCCGGAAAAGATCGCGCGGATCGGCAGCCAGTTCTGGGTGGTTAAGCCTGAGCTCGGCTTGATCAAGACCGAAAATCTGGAAACCCTGGTGACCGGCAAGTACATCGAAGTGCAACCGGCGGCCAAGAATCTTGGCCCACAGAAAAACTTCGTAGCGTTGGCCAATGCGCCGGAAGTGACCAAGCAGGAGGCGGGTCTGAGCCTGGTACTGAGCGCCGCTCGCCGTGGTTCGTTGAAACCGGGTGTGCCAGTGACTTACCGTGAAATCACTGTCGGTAAGGTGACGGGCTACGAACTGGGCCAGACCGCCGATCGCGTGTTGGTGCACATTCTGATCGAGCCGAAATACGCGCCTTTGGTGCGCAGCGGCAGCCGCTTCTGGAACACCAGCGGAGTCGGGTTTGATATCGGTTTGTTCAACGGCCTGACAGTGCGAACCGAGTCGCTGGAGACGGCGATTCAGGGTGGGATTGCTTTTGCTACGCCGGATGGCGAGCGCATGGGCAGCCAGGCGCGGGCCGAGCAGACGTTCCCGTTGTTCGACAAATTTGAGGATGAGTGGCTGACGTGGGCGCCGAAGATTTCGCTCGGTAAGTAATCAGGTAGCTAATGTGGCGTCTGTCTGGACGCCTTCGCGAGCAGGCTCGCTCCCACATTTGGAATGCGTTTCAACGTGGGAGCGACGGTGCGACGATCTACCTGCTAGCGAAGAGGCCGCAAGATCAGCACAAATCCCAAGCCATAAAAAAGGGCCGCGATCCAAACAGATCGCGGCCCTTTTTTTGCCTTCAGCTAACGCCGATCAAACCGCATCCAGCTCCGGTTCATCCGCCTCAACATTCAGCGTCGCCCTCACCACATCATGACGACGGATGTACTTCCAGTCCGCCTCATCGATGTAGATCCCCGCCGGGCCGCTGCCGCCTTCCAGATCGATCGCGACACTGGCGCAGACCTGCGGTTTCACGCTGGCCAGAATCGGCACGAAGCCCAGTTGCAGACTGGTTTCCAGCAGCGCCGCCTGGTTCTTCTCGTCGATGTCCGCCGCCTCGTCGAGGTAGTACGGCAGACGCACGCGACCGGCCAGATCGCGATCCATCAAGTGCAGCAACAAGTACATGTTGGTCAGCGCCTTGATGGTCATGGTCGTACCGTTGGACGCCGCGCCGTCGATGTCGGTGTGGATCACCGGTTGGCCGTTGACCTTGGTGATCTCGAACGCCAGTTCGAACAAATCCTTGAGGCCGAGCTGGTTGTGGTTCGCTGCCACCAGCCGTGCCAGGTATTCCTTGGCCTCTTCGTTCTTGTTGTCCTGTTCGGCGCTTTGGCTCAGATCGAACACCGACAGGGTTTCGCCTTCTTCGTACTGACCGGCGCTGTGGATGATCTGGTCGATGTGCTTGAGGGCTTCCTTGTTCGGCGCGAGGACGATGCGGAAGCTCTGCAGGTTGGAGACCTGACGCTTGTTGATCTCGCGGTTGAACAGCGCCAACTGGTGCTCGAGGCTGTCGTAGTCGCTGCGAATGTTACGCAGCGTACGAGCGATGTCGGTAACCGCGGCACGACGCGCCTTGCCCAGCGTCAATGCTTCATCGGTACGGTGCGCGTAAGCGTTGATCAGCAGCGAGAGCCGGCGTTCCATGTCGTCTTCGCTGTCGAACTTGGCCACGCCTTTGAGGCGTACTTGCGCATACAGCGCTTCGATCTGACCGTCAGCGCGCAGCAAGCCTTGCCAGCTGTCCTGATAGTCGTTGAGCAGTGGCAACAGGTTGTCCATCGAATCGTCGACCGGATCCATGAACGGCGTCCCGAACGGCAGATCCGCCGGCAACAACTGACGGCGGCGCAGCGCATCGTCGAGGGTGCGTTGCTTGGCTTCCATGTCGGCAATCTGTCGGCCAACCAGTTGCAGCTTGGCCGACAGTTGCTGGACGCGCTCGGTGAAGGCATCGCTGGAACGCTTGAGTTCGTCCTGCGCGCCTTCCATCTGCGCCAATTGCTCGAGCTTGTCGCTTTCTTCGGCGCTCAGGGTCTGCGTGCGGCGGAAATCTTCCAGCGCCTTCTGCGCGTCCAGCACTTGCTGGTACAGCGCTTCGGTCTGGGTCTTGCTCGCGGCACGGTCGGCGGCCACGGCTTGCTGGGTTTTGAGTTGCTTGAGTTCTTTTTCCAGACGCTCCTTCTGATCGCGCAACGCGGCGCGGTCGGCCAGTGCTTGCAGCGCCGGCGGTTCGATATTGGAGATGTCGATCGACAGCCCCGGCACTTCGAAGCGCTCGCCCTTGAAGCCATCGAGAATCAGCTCAACCGATTTGACCCACTCGCCGTCGTCGTCGAGGGTGATGCCGTGTTCGCCCAACGGCAGGCTGAACAGCGCGCTGTTGAACAGGCGCATCAGACGCTCGACGTCCTGTTGCGAGAATTCTTCACGCAGGCGGGCGTAGCTGTTGTTGTCGGCGTGATCGAGTTGCAGCTTCACCGACTTCAGGCGTTTTTCCAGATCGCGCAGACGCTCTTCGAGATCTTCGGCACTGAACTGACGCGATTGCGCCAAGGCACCGGCCAGTTCGTCGTGGGCGTCTTTGGCCGCGAGCAACTGTTGCTCCAGCACTTTGACGTCATCGACCAAAGCAAAACGATTCTTCAACACCGACAGCTCGCCGAGCCAACGCTGGATGCCGGAAATTTCCCGCTCCAGACGCATCAGTTCTTGAGTGCCGCCGCGCTGATCGTTTTGCAGACTGTCCTGCTCGCCACGGTAGTGGTCGGCCTGAATGGTCAGTTCTTCTTTGCGCGCACTGGCGTAGTCCGACCAGGTGCCGAGCAGCGAGTCGAGCAGCGGCGACAGCCGATGCAGTTTGCCGCGCAGCACGTCGCGCTGTTTCACGCCGTTGGCCAAGGCTTCAACCAACGGGCCGGCCGCGACCAGCGAGTTGTAGTCCTGTTCCATACGACGTACATCGCGGAAGGCTTCTTCGCACGCGGCGATGTAATCGACGCTGCCGGAACGCAGGCTGTGTTCGAAGGCGTCGAGGAATAACTGCTTCAACTTGGCCGCAGTGATTTCGCGCATGTGCAGCAGGTTGATGAACAACGCACGGAAGGTCTTCAGACTCTGCTCGCTGGTGGAGCGCAGCGGAATCAACGTCAGATCCAAAGGAATCGACGTGTGACCGCCGACCAGTAAACGACGCAGTTCATCCGGCTTGAGTTCGTAGGCCTTCAGGCCTTCCTTCTCAAGGTTGCTGAACAGCTCTTTCTGACGCAGGCAGGTGTCGTTTTTCTGGTAATGCGCCAGATCGAGCTTGCCTGCGTAGGCGAAGAACTGGTGGCCGAAACCACCGCCCGGGCCGCGACCGACCACGCCGATCACGTGCGGACCGTGGGGCAGGTTCACTTCGACGAGGATGTAACTGGTGTCGGAAGCGAAGTAGAAACGCCGCGATTGTTCGAGGCTGTACTTGCCGAAACTCATGTCCGACATGCGCGCCAGAATCGGGAACTGCAGGGCGTTGATCGACGCCGATTTACCGAGGTTGTTCGCGCCGTAAACCGACAACGGTTCTTCCAGCGGGAACAGGCCTAGGCTGTAACCGGCGGTGTTCAAAAGGGCAAAGCGGCGGATGCCGTAGCGTTCCTGGCTCATGCGTCGGACTCCTGTTCTTCGGCAATGGCGCGGGCCAGTGCGTCTTCTTCGCTCTCTTCCTCAAACTCTGAAAGATCGAGCGGATCGTCGGTTTCGAGGAATTTGGCTTCCGCCGCTTCGTCGATCAGCACCGGCGCTGGCAGCGGCAATACGCTGTGCACGCTGGCCGCGAGATCGCGGTCTTGCTGCACCGACAGACACACGTCGAGGAAACGGTGCATCGGCGGCAGGAAGCGGTAAACACCGTTTTCTTCGCCGGCGAAACCGAGTTGAGTCATGCGGCGCATGATCTTTTCTTCGAGTTCTTCAACGGTCTGCACTTCGGCCTGAATGAACAGGTCGCGGTATTTCTCCAGCAGCGACGGCAACTCTTCGCGGCCGAGACTGCCGCCATCGAGCACGGCAATCGGGTCGCGGCCCTGATCGGCCAGATGCTCGACGAGGATGAAAGTGAACAGCGCCAGACGCTGCGCAGTTTTGTTCACTGCGGCGGCGGCCATGTCCGGTACGAAGTAATAGAAACCACGGGTGTCGCAGACCAGTTCAAACCCCAGCGCCTTGAACAGCGTGCGGTATTGATCCTGGAAATTCGACAGTTGTGCGTACAGCTCCGGGTCGCGGCGGCTGACGTGGTAACCCTTGAACAGCTCACGGAAGATCGGCGCGAGTTGCGACAGTTCGGAAAGATCAAGATGCATTGGGGATGCTCGCGGAATTCTCGGCGGCGGTATCGCTGGCCGAGAGCAGGGCGAAGGAGCGCAGGCTGACCTGATGCTCGTGAGTGTGGTATTCGCGGCGTTCCAGACGCTCGCGCTTGAAGCGTTTTTCCCGCGACAGGCGCGAGAACCAGTAGAGCAATTCGTCGGTGGCGCCGTCCGGTTCCTGCTCCAGCAGCCAGGTCATCAGATCCGGCATCGGCAAGGCTTCTTCGCAGCGGTCGACCATCTCGCGCACGGTGCGTGGTGCACGTGGGGCTTCGCCTTTCTGGGTTTTGTGCGCTTTCGGGAAACGTGCCGGTTTCGGCTCGAAACGCGCCAAGGCATAAACGTAGGCTTCGACCTGACTGGCGCTGCCGAGGAAAGTGCTTTGCGGGCGGGTGAACAGCGGCATCGCCGCTTGCGGCACGGCGTCGATGCCTTTGCGGCGAATCGCTGCCAGTGCGAGTGCGGCGCCGCGGGTCACGGCGTTGTGCCGGCGCGCTTCTTCACGCAGCGGCAGCAGCAGCTCGCGGGCATGACGCAGAGTCAGTTGCGCGCTGGTCTGCATTTCGAGAATGCGCGCGTGGGTGCGCAGCAGCATGTCGTCATCGACCAAATGGCCGAGGCGCTGCTGTTCGCTGAGCATCTTCAGCAACACGGTTTCGACTTTGCGCACGCCTTGTTCGAAGGCGCCGTCGGCGTTCACCAGATCGATCATCGGCTCGACATATTCGTCCCACGTCGCCAGCACTTCGGCGTAACGCTGACGCAATGGAATCTGCCGGTCGCTGGTCTTCGCGCGTTCGGCCACTGCCACCAGCGCCTGTTCGTCGTTGTCGAGTTTCTTCAGCACGTCACGCACGCGCATGTCGAGCAAACGCAACTGGCGGGCGAGGTCGTGACCGTCGCGGATGTCGAACGCGTCCTGGATGTAACCGGCCAGACGTTCGAGGTGGCGCAGATAGGCTTCGATTTCCAGGCACAGGCCCAAACGGTGTTCACGCCGCAGATACGCGAGGAAGTCGTGAATCTGTGCGTTCAGCTCGAAACGGTTCGGGCTTTTCGCCACCGGAATCAGAATATCGAGGCGAATCCACACGTCGAGCAGGCTGGTGATGTCCTGCGGCGTGCTGTCCAGTTGTTGGGCGGCCAGTTGCGCGCGCAGTTCGTTGAGGCTCAATGTGCCTTGGTCGAAGTGCTCGCACAAAGGCTCCAGAAGCGCCCAGTGTTCAGCGAGGGCGCGCAAGACGCGCTTGGGTTCGATCATCGGAATGCCCGGCTGGTTGGCAATGAAAAGCGGCGATTGTACTGCATCACGAAGGATGCGATTCACTCTCGGGACGGACTGTCGCTTTTCTCGCTGAGGAAGACGTTGATCAAGTCTATCGATCAACAACGGGCGATCTTGAGCGAAGGGCGGTAGAATCAGCGCACTTCAGTTATCCACAAGTGGCCGACCCTTGCTAATCGAGTCCCGCCGCCGCGCCTATTTGAACGCCATGCAGGTGGTCAACTGGCTGCCGCGCACCGAATTGCCTTTCGCCGCGCCGTCACGGCCCGAGCTGCTGGCCATGCCCGAGCCCGAGGTAGAGGCCCCGCTGGTGCTCGCGCCACAGGCCGAAGCGCCGGTGCAGCCTGCCGCGCGTCCGAGCGAACGAGCGAAGATCGAAGTACCGCGCCCTTCGTCGACCAACACACGAACCAGCGCCAAACCGGTGGAAGCGGCTGACGACACCCCCGTCGTGGCCAAACCGGCGCCAGTGCCGCCACCGCGTTTCGCCCTGCAATTACTGCGGGCCGGGCGTTGCCTGCTGTTGGTCGAGTTACCCACAGGCGAAGCGTTCCAGAGCCGTGATCCGGCCTATTTGTTGCTCAAAGACATGCTGCGCGCCGCCGGTCTGCCGGATGCGCCGCAGATCGTCGGCGAGCCGGTGCGCTGGCCCTGGCTCAATCGCGGCAACATGGATCAAGGCCCGGAAGCGGCGCGCGACTTCGTCCAGGGTTTCCTGTCGGTACAAATGGAAGCGGCGCCGTGCGCCTGTCTTTGGCTGATCGGCCTGCCAGCGTTGCGCTTTGCCGGTGAGGTGGACGCTGAAGCCTTCAATCGTGAATTGCAGATCGAAGGTCTGGGCCTGGCCTGGGCCATTCCCGGTCTGGAATTGTTAATGGAAGAGCCACAGCGCAAAGCCGCTGTGTGGCAAGCCATGCGTCGGCTGATGGCGCGCTGGAAAGAAATCAATGAGTGACGCTGTATCGTTCCGCCCAATGACCGAGGCGGATCTGGAAAACGTGCTGAAAATCGAGTACGCCGCGTACAGCCATCCGTGGACTCGGGGGATTTTTCTCGACGGCTTGGGCAAATACCAGATCTGGCTGATGTTCGAAGGTCAGCAACAGGTCGGCCATGGCGTGGTGCAGATCATTCTCGATGAAGCGCATCTGCTCAACATCACGGTCAAACCGGAAAATCAGGGGCGAGGGCTGGGGCTAACGCTTCTTGAGCATCTGATGTCGCGCGCCTATGCGGCTGAAGCGCGGGAGTGTTTTCTCGAAGTGCGTGACAGCAATCGCTCGGCGTTCCGCTTGTACGAGCGCTATGGTTTCAACGAGATTGGCCGGCGTCGGGATTACTATCCGGCGGTAGGTGGGCGTGAAGATGCAGTGGTCATGGCCTGCACCCTGGTTGACTGAGCCGTTTTAAAAGCATCGCCAGCAGAGCTGGCTCCCACAGGAGATTTCGGTTGGTTCACAAATAGCGTAATCAACCCGGATCTCTGTGGGAGCGAGCTTGCTCGCGAAGGCGTCATAGCAGGCAACGATGATCAGCGGTTGCCATCCAGCGGATCGCGCCGCGCCAGCTCTGCCTCATCCAGTCCATTGCCGCCGCCGATATCATCTTCATCGACCAGGCTCAAATCCCAATCTGCCGGATTGCCTTCCCCGGCTTCCTGGGCATCCCGCGCGCCGTCCTCGTGGATCAGCGTTTCCGGGCTCATGTCATCGTCAGTCGGTTCATGATCAGCGGTCGATGCCCCAGTGAGACCCGCCTCACGCACGCGCTCAGTGGGCATCAATTGCTCGCGCTCACGCTCCGGGATCTCATCACCAATCTTCGCGCTCGGCTCGTCTTCATCGAAATCCAGCTCATGCACCGAACCCATGCGGTCTTCGTTATCATCGATGGGTTCGGGTTGCACCGCATCGTAAGGGCGTCGTGAATCAGTCATGGCAAATCCTCATACTGTGGGCCTTACTTAGGTGGACTCACCGGGCACACGAGAATTCCAACGAAATCACTTTCTGCTCAAGCGTGACCCCGACGGGCGGTCGACTGTCATACCAGCGCATCTTTCTTGAGGCCTTACAGCATGCATGACTTACAAGACCTGATTGATAACAACGAGCGTTGGGCTGACGCGATCACCAAGGAAGACCCGGATTTCTTCGCCAAGCTGGCACGTCAGCAAACGCCGGAATATCTGTGGATCGGCTGTTCCGACGCACGCGTCCCGGCCAACGAAATCGTCGGCATGTTGCCGGGCGATCTGTTCGTTCACCGCAATGTTGCCAACGTGGTGCTGCACACTGACCTTAACTGCCTGTCGGTGATCCAGTACGCGGTTGATGTGCTCAAGGTTAAGCACATTCTGGTGACCGGCCACTACGGTTGCGGCGGTGTGCGCGCCTCGATGCAGGATCGCCAGTTCGGTCTGATTGATGGCTGGCTGCGTTCGATCCGCGATCTGTACTACGAAAAACGTGAAGAGCTGGCCAAGCTGCCGACCGAAGAAGAACAGGTCGATCGTCTCTGCGAACTGAACGTGGTGCAGCAAGTGGCCAACGTCGCCCACACCAGCATCATCCAGAACGCCTGGCATCGCGGGCAGAGCCTGTCGATCCATGGGTGCATCTACGGCATCAAGGACGGTCGCTGGAAGAGCCTGAATACGACCATCAGTGGTTTCGAGCAACTGCCGCCGCAATACCGTTTGCGTCCGGTCGGTGCGGTGTAAGGCATTTCAGCGTTGGCCCGAGTAGCGCCAGCGCTGGAAAAAGCACTGACCTTCGATATTGGGTGGTTCGTCGTATCCGGTGATCCACCCACGGCAGCTCGGCGAGCCACAACCGCAGGCGAACTGGCGCAACAGTTTGTCTTCGGTGGTGGCGTAATCCATGGTCAGGCGCTCGCCGCTGCGGATATCTTTCAACGCCCACAGCCATAACTCACTCATGTCGAGAAACACGTTCGGGTCGCAGGAGTGCTCCAGCAGGCCGAAAAAGCGTGGGTCGTAAATATGGACGCCGGTGTGCAGTTGCCGGGTCTGTCGACAGCGATAGGGCAGCAATTGCCCGGAAACCCGGCACATCCGACTGATACGCATGAACTCCCGGCGAGCTTCCACCGCCGAGGCGATGCCCTGGTCATCGAAGACGATGCGGTAGTCAGCGCTGGAGGGAAACCCCAAGCGTACGGGGAGTCCGGCGAACGGGTAAATCCCTTCCGTATCGCGGGGCGAATGCTCATGAAACGCCTGATTGTGCATAAATGTCCCTATTTGTCGGATGTTGCTCCCAAATCCTGAACTCATGCCAGAAAACGCCGAGATTGGATCCAAGCGTCTCTTATCTGATACAGCGCGTCTACTGTCAGATCTGACAGGCGAAATAGCCGCTTCCTCGCGTCAGCCATTGCCGACGCAGGAAGCGGATCGAGACGATTAAAGGTGAGGGGCGGCGACAGTCGCGGCGGGCAAGGGCGCCTTGAGCTGTTGCAGCTGAGTCTTGATCGGCGCGGTCGCGCATTGGGCCGCTGCCTGTTCAGCCGTCAGGTCACGAATCGAGGTGTAAAACAGCTCGCAGGTTTTGACCTTTTGCGTCACTTGCCACGTCTGCGTGCAGTCGCTGAGGGTTTTCTGCGCGTCGCCGCCCGGTTTACTGCCCATTCCGGCCTGCCAGCAGGCTGCACTCAAATCCTGTCCCATGACTTTCAGGCCCGCCGCATCGGCTTTGGCCTGGTCGCCGTCGTAGCTCGCCGGGTCAGCGGCGTACCAGATGTAGCTCGGATGGTTGGAACCAAGCACCGGCACTTTGACGCCGTCGCTCGGGTTGATCGTCGCTAAACCCAGAACGTTCACGGTCGGCCCGTATTGCTGTTTGATCCAGTTACGCACCGGCGCACCAAACGCAACCATCGGCAACGCGGCACCGCTGGCGTTCTGGCTAACCTGCTTGACCATGCTGGTCTGATAGTCCTTGAAGTAGTCGTAAACGCCTTCCAGATCTTTGCCAGCGTTGGACGGCGCGGCAATCGGCGCGATGTCGACAATGGTCTGGTAGGCCGGCGTTTGCGCCGCCGGGATACCGTTGTCCGTAAGCAGTTCGGCCCAACGGTCGGTGGTGTTCGAACGCAGATAATCTTGCGCTTGGGTCAACGAATAGTCGGGGGGAAAGTGCAGCAGTTCGACGCTCTTACGGTTTTCCAGGGCCATTCCCAGCGGCAGGAACAGGTACCAGCTATAGGCCCATTTACCGTCGGCATTCAGTTTGCTGGCGCCGGTGTAGGCCAGATCCCCGGCATCGAGTAGCGCGGTCAGCGGTTTGTCGTAACCCTTCGGCACACCGGTGATCTCGGCGTAGAGCTGACCATTGTCGGTTTTCACCCGCACTTTGGCATCGGCATAACCGTCGCGCTGTACGCTTTGATTCAAGTAGTGGGCGACGGTCTGCTCCAGCGTCCAGTTGCGGAAACAAATCACGCTGCAGTTGTTGGGATAGGCGAAGAGGCGGGTGACGCGCTCGCTGCTGCCGAGTTTCAGATCGACATCGGCGTGGGCCGATGCACTCAATGTGAGTGCGGCGAGGGTCAGTGTTGTGGGAATAAGTCCTGCGAGTTTGAACATGCTCAGATCCTTTTCAGCGTGGGTTCCCGGTGAGTCGGGGGGCGCGTCATAGTGGATCAGCGGTGATCGACAGAAAAGCCATTGAGTTACGCAGTGATTGAAAATCGGCTCGGTGATTGCCTGGAGCTGATCGCACCCGCCCCAAGGCAGGTGCAACCCCTTCAAATTACGGCATCACTGGCGGCGTATACGCCAATGTCGTCCCCAGTGCCCACAGCAAAACCAGCACCAGCGGCGTGTGCACCAGCAGTTGCACGAACGAGAAGCCAATCAGATCCCGCGCCTTCAACCCGAGTACACCGAGCAGCGGCAGCATGTAAAAAGGGTTGATCAGGTTCGGCAGTGCTTCGGCGGCGTTGTAAATCTGCACCGCCCAGCCGAGGTGGTATTGCAGATCGTTGGCAACCTGCATCACGTACGGCGCTTCGATGATCCACTTGCCGCCGCCGGACGGGATGAAGAAGCCGAGTATTGCCGAGTACACGCCCATCAGCAGCGCATAGGTGTCGTGCGACGCGATGCTGACGAAGAATGTCGAGATGTGGTGCGCCAGGGTCTGCGCATCGGCGCCTTTGACCGTGGTCATCAGCGCAGCGATCGAGCCGTATAACGGAAACTGGATCAACACGCCGGTGGTGGTCGGCACCGCGCGGGCCATGGCATCGAGGAAGCTGCGCGGGCGCCAGTGCAGCAATGCGCCGAGCATGATGAACAGGAAATTGTAAGTGTTCAGGCCGGAAATCGCGGTGATCGCCGGTTTGGTCGAGAACTCATGGAACAGCCATCCCGCCGCCAAAAGCACCAGCACGATGATCAGCAGCGGACTGTGTTCAAGCCACTCACCGGGGCGGGTGCGCGGTTGCAGCGGTGGCAGGTTGAAGGCCGGGTCGATCCCACAGGCCTTGGCGTCCCGCGCCGAGTTTGGCCCGGGCGCAGTGGCGTAGGCGATGATGATCGAGATCACGATCAGCGCTAGCAGCATCACGCCGGACTGCCAGAGGAAAATCGTTTCGGTGAACGGAATCACCCCGGTGATCGACAGGATCGACGGCGGCAGGCTGGCGGGGTTGGCCTGCAATTGAGCAGCCGACGACGACAGGCCCAGCGCCCATACCGCGCCGAGACCCAGATACGCTGCAGCGCCGGCAGCACGGTAGTCCATTTTCAAGTCGGTGCGGCGGGCGAGGGCGCGCACCAGCAAACCGCCGAAGACCAGCGACAAGCCCCAGTTGAGCAGGGACGCGAGCATCGAAATCAACGCGACCCACGCCACGGCGGAACGGCCGTTTTTCGGAATCCGCGCCAGACGATCAATCAGTTTTACAGCGGGCGGCGAACTGGCGACCACGTAGCCGCCAATCACCACGAAGGCCATCTGCATGGTGAACGGAATCAGGCTCCAGAACCCGTCACCGAAGGCCATCGCCGCATCGGTGGGTTTGGCGCCCATGGCCAGCGTGGCCAAGGCGACGATGATCACGGCCAGCGCAGCGAACACCCAGGAATCGGGGAACCAGCGTTCGGCGAAGTTTGAACAGCGCAGGGCGAAGCGCGCAGAGCGGCTATCTTCGATATCAACGGCCACGGGAGTACCTCGGATTTTTTATGGTTATTGTGGTTTTGCAGGAGCAATCACCCACCTACGCAACACAGAGACTCCTTGTGGTAGCGAGCCTGCTCGCCAAGAGGTCGGCACGCTCAGCATCATAGTTGCCTGAACTGACGCTTTCGCGAGCAGGCTCGCTCCCACAAGGGATCCACTGCGTTTGGCAGGCGCCGGTGTAGTCCCGCTAGACAGGGCTTAACAGTAATTCAACTGCCGACGCTTTGTGAGCGGGTTTTGCAAAACCGGGACTATGGTCTAACGGGTTGTTCATCCGCGCATTTGCGTAGACCATGGGCGCCTTGGTTTTTTGCCTGATTCAGAGTTCTTTGCCATGACTGCCCAATCCACGGCCAAACCCGCGCCGTTCAGCCGTTCCGACTACAAGACCCTCGGCCTTGCGGCCCTTGGCGGCGCGCTGGAAATCTACGATTTCATCATCTTCGTCTTCTTCGCCCTGACCCTCAGCCAGCTGTTCTTCCCGCCGGAAATGCCCGAGTGGCTGCGTCTGCTGCAAAGCTTCGGGATTTTCGTCACCGGTTACCTGGCGCGGCCGCTGGGCGGAATCCTGATGGCGCATTTCGCCGACAAACTCGGGCGCAAGAAAGTCTTCAGCCTGAGCATTCTGATGATGGCGCTGCCGTGCCTGCTGATCGGGATCATGCCGACCTATGCGCAGATCGGTTACTTCGCGCCGCTGTTATTGCTGGCGCTGCGCATCCTGCAGGGCGCGGCGGTCGGCGGTGAAGTGCCGAGCGCCTGGGTGTTCGTCGCCGAGCACGCGCCCAGCGGGCATCGCGGTTACGCTTTGGGCTTTTTGCAGGCCGGGTTGACCTTCGGTTATCTGATCGGCGCCTTGACCGCGACGTTTCTGGCGCAAGTCTTCACCCCGGCGGAAATCCTCGATTACGCCTGGCGCTATCCGTTCCTGCTTGGCGGTGTATTCGGCGTGATCGGCGTCTACCTACGACGCTGGCTGAGCGAAACTCCGGTGTTCATGGCGATGGAGGCGCAGCGTGAGGCGCGGGTCGAACTGCCATTGCGCACGGTGCTGCGTGAGCATCGTCTGGCGATGCTGCCAGCGATGCTGCTGACCTGCGTGCTGACCTCGGCGGTGGTGGTGTTCGTCGTCATTACGCCGACGATGATGCAGAAAACCTTCGGCATGAGCGCCAGCCACACCTTTGCCCTCAGCGCGCTGGGCATCGTGTTTCTCAATATCGGCTGCGTGATCGCGGGGTTGCTGGTCGATCGTCTCGGCGCGTGGCGCACGGTCATGCTCTACAGCCTGATGCTGCCACTCGGTATCGGTGTGCTCTACGGCTGCCTGATCACGGGCGGTCAATGGGTAGGACTGGCTTACGCGGTGGCCGGTCTGGCGTGCGGTGTGGTCGGCGCGGTGCCGTCGGTGATGGTCGGGTTGTTCCCGGCGCGTATTCGCGTGTCGGGCATTTCCTTTACCTACAACATTGCCTACGCCATTTGGGCGAGCATCACACCGCTATTGCTGATCGGTCTGATGCCGTGGAGCCCGTGGATCTGCGTGATGTTCTGCGCGGTGATGGGCGCGGTCGGTATCGTCAGCGCGGCGTATTTCGGTCGGCGCATGCCGCGTGTCGGCAGCCAATCCGTGGCGCCCTGTTCCTGAAGGCGGGTTAGCGGACTCGGCGCCAACCCGCCGGGGCCGTCAGGTCAACCAATGCCACCACAACAACGTCCCCACCAGCCCGACCACCGAGACGATGGTTTGCAGGATCGACCAGACCCAGATCGTCTGTTTCAGCTGCAAGCCAAAGTACTCGCGGACCATCCAGAAGCCCGCATCGTTGACGTGGCAGAAGAACACCGAGCCGGCGCCAATCGCCAGCGCCACCAGCGAACTTTGCGTCGCCGCGAGTCCCGCCATCATCGGCGCCAGAATCCCCGCCGTCGTGGTCGTGGCCACCGTCGCCGAGCCGGTCGCTTGACGCAAGGCCACGGCAATCAGCCAGGCCAGTAACAGGTACGGCATGTGCGCACCTTCGGCGACTTTGCTGATGGTCTGGCTGATGCCGGCATCCAGCAAGGTCTGCTTCAAACCGCCACCCGCGCCGATGGTCAGCAACAACACAGCAATCGGCGCAAGGCTTTTGCGCAGGGTGCCGCCGACGTCTTCGCGGGGCATGCCATTGGCCCAGCCGAGGCAGATCACCGCCGCCATTACGGCAATGCTCAGCGCCACCAGCGGTTCGCCGAGGAACTTCAGGCTCAGGGCGACGCTGCTTTCGGGGTTCATCGCAACTTTCGCCAGAGTGCTGCCGAGCATCAGCAATACGGGCAGCAGAATGATCAATAGCGATATGCCGAAACTCGGCTGGCGCGGCGCTTTCGGCGGCGCACTGAAGAGGGCGCCGAGCTCGGCCGGCTCCTCGACATGCATGCGTTTCGACAACCAGTTGCCGTACAGCGGACCGGCCAGAATCACCGCCGGGATGGCAATGCTGAAGCCCAGCAACATGGTCAGGCCAAGGTCGGCATGCAGCGCGCTGACGGCGATCAACGGCCCGGGATGCGGCGGCATCAGCGCGTGCAGGGTGGTCATCCCGGCCAGCGCCGGAATGGCGATTTTCAACAACGGCTGACCCGAACGGCGAGCCATGACGAAGATGATCGGCACCATCATCACCAGTCCCACTTCAAAGAACAGCGGCAGGCCGATCACCATCGCCACCAGCGCCATCACCCACGGCAGCGACTTGCCTTTGCCCAGCCCGAGCAAGGTCGAAGCAATGCGGTCGGCGGCGCCGGACTCGGCCATCAGTGCACCGAGCATCGAACCCAGCGCAATGATGATCCCGGCCTCACCCAGAATTGCCCCCGCGCCTTTGCTGAATGCCTTGGCCACTTCTTCGGGTGGTAAGCCGGCGCCGACACCGGCAATGAATGTGCCGATCAGGATCGATAGAAAGGGCGGCAGTTTGGTGGCGCTGATCAACACGATGATCGTCGCAATGGCCAGCAGGCAGCAGAGAATCAGGCGGGTGTCGTGGACCATCCAGGCAGCGGTCGATAAATCCAAAACGGAACTCCTTATCGGGCGGATAGCTGCAACATGTTGTTGCAATTTGCCTTGAGGATACCTGATATGGCCGGGCTAGAGCGCCCGGTTTTATTGCCTGGCGGTGGCGGCTTCAACTGACTGATCGCCCGTTGAGATTATTTTTGACTGACCAGTCGCCAGCACTCTTCAGAAAAGGTTTTCAAAGCCGATGGCTAAGCTGAATCCCGCTTTCTACCCTGCCCATCGGTATTTCCCCATGTTCAACAAACGCCTGAAGCAAGAGCTGGCCGCTCTTCGTGAAGAACTCTCCAGCCTTGTGCAAGTGAAGGAAAGCCTGGAAAGCGAGATGCTGGTGCTGAACCTTGAGCCCGACGGGCGCATTCAATCGGTCAACCAGAACTTCCTCGGCGAGATGCTCTACAAGAGTCACGACCTGATCGGGCGGGCGATTGAAGACATCGTTCCGGCACACGTGAAGTCCAATGAATTTCACCACCGCTTCAAGAACGCCCTCACCCGTGGCGAGCATTTTGCCGGTGCCGTGCGCCTGCTTCGCGGCAACGGTGAGGAAGCGTGGCTGCGCTCGATCGTACAACCGGTGCGCTCGTCGGATGGGCGGATCAAACATATTTCGATCTTCTCCAGCGACCTGACCCGCACCATCGAAGCCTCCCGCGAACATGAAAACCTGATCGGCGCTCTGGTGCGTTCCACCGCCGTGATCGAGTTCGAACTCAATGGCAACGTGCTCAACGCCAACGACCGTTTCCTTAACGGCATGGGTTACAGCCTGGCGCAGATCAAGGGCAAACATCACCGCCTGTTCTGCGCACCGGAGGAATACAACAGCGCCGAGTACCAGCACTTCTGGCGTCGTTTGAACAACGGCGAGTTCGTCGCTGACCGCTTCAAACGGATCGACAGCCATGGTCGTACAGTGTGGCTGGAGGCGTCCTACAACCCGGTACTCGATGCCAACGAAAAACTCTACAAAGTGGTGAAGTTCGCCACGGTGATCACCGATCAGGTCAACCGCGAGCAGGCTGTTGCCGAGGCCGCCAACATTGCCTACAGCACCTCGCAGCAAACCGACAGCACCGCTCAACGTGGCACCACGGTGGTGACTGAGGCGGTCAATGTGATGCGCGATCTGTCGAAGCACATGCAAACCGCCGGCGAAGGTATCGAAGCGCTAAACGAACAGTCGCTGGTGATCGGCACCATCGTCAAAACCATCAGCGGCATTGCTGAACAGACCAACCTGCTGGCGCTCAATGCGGCGATCGAAGCGGCGCGCGCCGGTGAACAGGGCCGTGGTTTTGCCGTGGTCGCGGACGAAGTTCGGCAACTGGCCTCGCGCACCAGTCAGGCGACGGATGAGATCGTTGGCGTGGTCCGGCAGAACCAGGAAATGGCGCGTAACGCCGTGGCGCTCATGACCGACGGTAAGCTTCAGGCTGAACAGGGATTGGCGCTGGCGGCCGAGGCGGGCACGGTGATTGTCGAGATTCAGGACGGTGCGCAGAAGGTCGTCAACGCAGTGGGCCAGTTTGCCAATCAACTCTCCCACTAATCTCCACTGATCCATTGTGGGAGCGAGCCTGCTCGCGAAGGCTTCAGTTCACTCAGCAGTGCTGTTGACTGACACACCGCTTTCGCGAGCAGGCTCGCTCCCACAGGTTCTGTGTTTCTTCAGTGGCAGCGCTACAATCGGCTCTTTTTCCTCCGGAGCAGATCCCATGAGCGATTCCCACCGCCGCCCGGTGCCCCTGAACAAGGCCTACCGTTTGCTCAATCACGGGCCCACCGTACTGGTCAGCGCTGCCCACGATGGCCAACGCAACATCATGGCTGCCGCCTGGGCCATGCCGCTGGATTTCGAGCCACCGAAAGTCGCCGTCGTCCTCGACAAATCCACCTGGACCCGGCAACTGCTCGAAGCGTCCGGCACCTTCGTGCTCAACGTGCCTTGCGTCAATCAGGCGGACATCGTGCAAACCGTCGGCAATACCTCGGGCCTGGACATCAGCCAAACCCAAGGGCAAGACAAGTTTCAAGCGTACGGCCTGCAAACCTTCAGCGGCGAACACGTGGAAGCGCCGCTGCTCGAAGGTTGCGTCGCCTGGCTCGAATGCCGTTTGCTGCCGGAGCCGCGCAATCACGAACAGTACGACCTGTTTCTCGCTGAAGTCATCGCCGCCCATGCCGATGATCGCGTGTTCAGCGACGGGCGCTGGCATTTCGAAGGGCATGATGGGTTGCGCACCTTGCACCATGTGGCCGGCGGGCATTTCCTGACGATTGGTGATGCGGTGGATGGCAAGACTTTGTCGGTTTGAATGGCCGTCGATGGCAAAACATTGCTGGATGTTGCAAGGTAGAGGGCATCGTCGAACCGATCAGGCGCACGCCCCATGGATCTTTCCCCTTCGAGTTACCTGGCTCCGTTGCTGTCGCTGGCGCTGTTGTGGACGGTGGCGGTGGTCACGCCCGGCCCGAACTTCTTCAACATCGCGCAACTGGCGGTCAGCCGTTCCCGCCGACACGGTGTCGTCGCGGCGCTCGGCGTCGCCAGCGGAACCGTGTTGTGGGGGCTGGCGGGGGGCTTGGGCATTCAGTCGTTGTTCAGCGCCGCGCCGACGCTGTACCTGAGCTTCAAGATTGCCGGCGGCTGCTACCTGATCTATCTCGGGCTCAAGCAGTTCAAGCGCAAGGCGCCGATCGTCCCGGGCACGCTCGATGCCTCGGAGCAGACATTGCTCGGCGCATACGGACGGGGCTTTCTGGGCAACATGACCAACCCCAAGTCAGCACTGTTCGTCGCCACCATCTTCGCCACCGCCATGCCGGCTCACATTCCGCCACTGTTACTGGCATTGGCAGTGCTGACCATGGCGACGTTGTCGTTCAGCTGGTATTGCTGCGTGGCGCTGTTCTTCGCCAGTCGCCGGATTGCCGGTGTGTATGAGCGTTCGCGGCAATGGCTGGATCGCTTCGCGGGCGGTTGCTATCTGTTGTTTGGGGTGCATCTGGTGGCTAATCGCTGAGCCATAGATCTTGGATGTGAAAGCTGTGTGGCCTCGTAGGCTTCGATAAGGCTGATCATGATGTCGAAGTGATCGCCTTCAGGAGTACCCGGTACTGGCTCGTTGTCGAAAAGTGCAGACACGTTTTTGAGCGCCGCACGATAGTCGTCTTCGTTATGAATTGGGCTTACGTTCACGGATTACTCCACTTCAAAGGAGTCCGCCTCATAGGGCAATAAGAGAGGCCAGGTTTATTCCGGGCAACGCCAGGAAATAAGAATCCGATGTCTTCCCGGCATCGGATTTTTTATGCATTACGAAAACTGCGTAACCGGCTGAACGTTATCCAGCGCCTGATTCACCGCCAACTCACTCAGCATGACGATTTGCGCGATACCCAGCGCGGTCTTGCGGTGCGCGGTATCCAGCACGGCGGCGAAATTGTTGAGCATCTCGGTGACCGAACCCAAGGACTCACTGGCATTGGCCAGCAGCGATTCGGTGTCGTAAACCGGGTTGGCGAGGTACATGGGTTCAGCTACGCGGGCGGACGCCATGATTTGAATGGTCGGTTTGAGGTAGTGGTCGAGGGCGCGGTCGGCCGCTTCGTTGAGTTTTTTGCTGTCGATCGTTGCGTACGGGGATGTTGGGTCGGTGTTTGTTTCGGGGGGATTGGGTGTTGGTTTTTTCATGGTGTTCTCCGATCAGGATAGGAGCTGGCCGATTCGGTTTCCGAACGAATAGGTGGCAGCTGTGCGCAGGTTGGAAACCCGGGGAACGGAGAACCCGGTTGACCCTAAGGTCTCCCACGCACAGCCGCCATAACGGAGTGCACACCATAGAGGTGCGCAAGGATACGTTATGAAAGGCGCTTGTGCGCTCGGTTCTACTCGGGGTTTCCAATCCCGGTCACTGAATTGGCAGCGACGAGTACAGCCTAGAGAGCTGACGTCCGACGGACAACCTGAAAACCTTGTGGGACGGTTCTCTGTTTGCCTCGAAGCTTTTAAACATCCCGATTTGAAATAAGCCGTGTGCTTAGCAAAAGGCCTACTTCGCGGTAAGCCTTTTCTTTTTGCCTCGTAGCCTCAGTCCCCCAACGCTTCGCCTTCACGCCGTGGATCCGCGCCACCTTCCAGCGACGCTTTGCCCTGCGCATCCTTGACCCGCACGATGGCTTGGGTGCCGCTGGTCATGTCGATTTCATTCACCGCATGCCCTTTGTCTTTCAGCGCCTGGATCAGCGCCGGGCTGAATTGGCCTTGTTCCAGTTCGGTGGGGCCGTTGCGGCTGCCGAAGTTGGGCAGGCTGATGGCGCTTTGCGGGTCGAGGTTCCAGTCGAGCAGGCCGACGGTGGTTTTCGCCACGTATTCGATGATTTGCGAACCACCGGGCGAGCCGACGGTGGCGACGAATTCGCCGCTGTGGCGATCAAAGATCAGCGTTGGCGCCATCGACGAGCGCGGGCGTTTGCCGGGCTCGACGCGGTTGGCGACTTTCTGTCCGTTTTCTTCGGGGATGAACGAGAAGTCGGTCATCTGATTGTTCAGCAGAAAACCCTGAACCATCAGGTGCGAACCGAACGCGGCTTCGATGGTGGTGGTCATCGACACCGCACCGCCGAGGTCATCCACTGCGACCACTTGCGAGGTGGAGATGCGCAGCGGCGAGCGGTCCGGCGCGTAGGCCACTTGTACGCCCGGCGGTGTGCCCGGTTGGGCGCTGCCCATGCTGCGTTCGCCGATCAGGCTGGCGCGGCTGGCCAGGTAACCCGGGTCGACGAGGCCTTTGACCGGCACCGGCACGAAGTCGGTATCGGCGACGTATTGCGCGCGGTCGGCGTAGGCCAGACGTTCGGCTTCGGCGATCAAATGCACGGCTTGCGGATCTGGTTCAATGCCCGCCGGTTTGTCGGTTTTCACTGGTTTGAGCGGCGTCAGGGAAAGACGTGGGTCGCGGGTTTCCAGCGCCTGCAGCGTACCGAGAATCTGCGCCACGGCAATCCCGCCCGACGACGGTGGCGGCATGCCGCAAACTTGCCAGCGTTTGTAATCGGTGCACAGCGGCGCGCGTTCCTTGGCCTGATAGCGCTGCAGATCGCTGAGCGTCAGGCTGCCGGGGTTGGCGTGGCCCTGCACCTTGGCGACGATTTCTTCGGCGATCGGGCCTTTGTACAACGCATCCGCGCCTTCGTTGGCGATGCGTTTGAGCACCGCAGCCAGGGCCGGGTTTTGCAGGCGCGTGCCGACGGCTTTGACGCTGCCATCGGCGTTGAGGAAATACTTGGCCATGTCCGGCGACTGGCGGATCACCGGGTCTGACTCCAGCAACGCATGCAAACGCGGGGAGATCGCAAAGCCTTGCTCGGACAGTTTGATCGCCGGTTCAAACAGCTTCGCCCATGGCAGACGACCGTGTTGTTTATGTGCCATTTCCAGCGCGCGCAACACGCCCGGCGTACCCACCGAACGACCGCCGATCTGTGCCTGCGGAAACGACATCGGCTGGCCATCGGCACGCAAGAACAGCTTCTCGGTGGCGCCGGCCGGTGCGGTTTCGCGGCCGTCATAGGTGCGCACCTGTTTACCGTCCCACAACACGATCATCGCGCCGCCGCCGATCCCGGACGACTGCGGCTCAACCAGGGTCAGCACCGCTTGCATCGCAATCGCCGCATCAATCGCCGAACCGCCCTGACGCAGCATCTCCCGACCGGCTTCAGCAGCCAGTGGATTGGCAGCGGCGGACATGTGTTGGCTGGCGTGGCGGGTTTGCAGATCGGTGCGGTAACCGGAGGCGGCTTCAGGGGCCAGCGGCAAGGTCGAGGAGGGCGGGGCGTTGCACGCGGTGAGGGTCAGGGCGCTGATGATCAGCGTCAGGGCTGGCAGGCGAAAGCGGCTCAAGGGCAAGGCTGAAAACACGCGGGCTCTCCGTCCGTGGATAAAAAGTCTCAGGGACTGTATCGACCGCCCGGTCGCGACGCAAACCGGTGGGCATTTTTGTCTTTCTTTTCGGGGCGGATGTTCGCTAGGGTCAACCTCAAACTCATCGAATTGAAATTCGCTCCCACAATTACAAGATCAACAAGAGGCTGATATGCACAGCGAGTTCCCCTCCGAGTCCAGCTACCGTGATCAACGCGAACGGTTCATCGCCGCCGCCAATGCCGCCGGCGCCACGCTCACCTCCTACGCACATCCACGCTGCGGGCCATTCGGCGAACCCCTGAGTACCGACGTCGCCGTACTCGGCGATCCGCAGGCCAAACGCCGACTGGTAGCGCTCAGCGGTACCCACGGTGTCGAGGGCTATTACGGCTCGGACTGTCAGATCGAATGGCTGAAAACCCTCGAACCCGGCTCACTGCCCAAGGATGTCGCGGTGATTATGGTTCACCTGATCAACCCATGGGGCACGGCCTGGTTGCGCCGCGTCAACGAAGACAACATCGACCTCAACCGCAATCACCTCGATTTCACCCGGCCTCTTCCAGACAACCGCGCTTATGCCGCACTGCATGAAATCTACGCCTGCACCGATTTGCACGGCCCCGAGCGCCAACGCGCGGATGCCTTGCTCGATGCGCAGATCAACGAGCACGGCTGGCCGGCGGTGATGTCGATTGTCGAGGGCGGTCAGCACAGCCATCCCGACGGCCTGTTTTACGGCGGCCGCGCGCCGAGCTGGTCGAATCGCACGTTGCATCAAATCATCGACGCACATGTGGCTGGCGCTGAGACGGTGATGTGTTTTGATTTGCACACCGGTGCTGGCGAATACGGTCATCCGATGTTACTGACCATCACCCAAGCGCCTTACCCGGCACTCGCGCAGGCCCAGGCGATCTACGGCCCATGGCTTTACACGCTGCACACCGGCGCCGATATCTTGAGCGAAACCGGTGTGGCGGCGACGGCTACCGGGTACACCTCGCAGGCGTTGCTCAATGCTTTACCGGACGTGCAGTTGATGCCGTTCGTGATCGAGTGCGGGACTTATCCGGGGCCGGATGTACATCGGCATTTGCGCGATGACCACTGGCTGCATCTGCATGGCGATCCGCTGGACGCGACGGGGCGGGGGATCAAAGTGAATCTGCTCGAGCAGTTCTATCCGGCTGATCCGGATTGGCGGGCGATGGTGGGGCTGCGGACTCGGCAGATTTGGGCGAAGGGGTTGGCAGCCCTTTCGGAAGAGCGCTCTGACTAGGTTTTCCATCTCGCTGTGGTGAGGGGATAGATCTCCGCGCTACGAAGTCGGTAATCATCTTGACCTATAAAAAAGCACTTATTGCTTAAAACCAGGCAGTCCTTTAACGGCACGCCATTCCTTAACAGCCTTCGTAATCCCCTCGGCGGAATTGTCTTCTCCTTGTTCGGGATAAAAAATCAGGTCGGTTCCATCCGGGTGGCCTGTGAGCAGCCTGAATTGTGCCAGCAGTTCACCAAGCTCCGAATCCGTTCCACTTTTGTTTGTTGCTCGTATTTTTTCGATGAAGCGGATAAATTCGGTTTCAGTGTATTCAGATATTTTTTTCATGTGCGTTCACTGTCTTTTGTGTTGGCTGATGTGATTCTTAGGTGTGTTGACTCGCAGGTTGTCTACGTCATAAACAGCGCCACCGTCTGCTATCCGCTCGACGTGATGTATCTCAAATACTCCGCGCGTGCCCACAGCCTCTCTATCTCGAACCGCGGGTGCGTTACCTGACATCAAACGATCCTGAGCATTTTGATTGAACTGACTAAACAGTTCTGGATCATTCACAACTTCAGTCCAAAACGCTTTTCTGAAGGCATCAAAGCTTGAAAACTCCCGCCCCCGCAGCCTATCCGCAATCCGTGTCGGAATCGGCGCACCGATCCCCGTTCCCGCCCCAGCAAGCCAGATCCCCGACACATCCTCACCAACCCCCGTCACCGTACCCGGCGTCAGTCTGGCCGGCCTCGAAAACACCACATATAGCGACTTAAGCCCAGTGTCCGCCGGGAACACCAGAATACAATCCTCGGCAGTCATGTCCTCGCCGGGCAGGCCTTCTATCTGGCTGTCGGTGTTCTCCGCGATTGGATGAACAAGGATCGTGTTCAGTTGCTCGCCGTGTTCGGATAGACCAGCGGCGGCATTGAACCGAGTGGTCCGCGCTGCGGCGTCCACAAAATGGTAATGCCGTTGAGCTTGGCCTCCATCGCGGTCTTGTCGCTGTTCCACTCGACTTTGACAGTACGCACCGTGTCATCGCCCGAAGCGCCGGAGTGGATGCCGTAAACCTGCATGACTCCTTCGGCATCACGCCGAAACTGGAAGCGCACACGAGTGGGTGCGCGGCTCATGCGGCGCAGTTGTTCGTCGGTGTGCAGCGTGCCGTCGCCCATGCGGGTCGGCAGCATTGCGAGGATGAACACGCTGGCCGGCCCAGCAGCGCCGCGAATCGCCCAGTTGAGGCGCTGTTGCAGAATCCCGCCGCCCGCCAAACGCCCCAGGCCCAGATCGGCACCAATCGCCGTCGCGACAGCGGTGCTGGCGGAGGGCAGGAGCATGGCGCCGGCGACCATGATCTTGCCGAAGTTGCTGGCGGGTTCGGGGGCCGTACCAGCGTCCGTTCGGCACCAGTTACCCACAGTGCAGGATTTGGCGAACACCTGATTTTCGCGGGGCTTGGGCGTTGGCCACTCATCCTCTTCGATGTACACCGGTTCCGGCGTTTTGGGCAGCAACCACCCGCCCCATGAATCGCCACGGTAGCCGCGCTTGCGGGGCCAATCTTCATCGAAAAGGGATTTGAATCGAGCCATGACAACTCCCTGTATGGCTTTGAATCGAGCCAGGGAAGCTTGTCGGTCAATGGGGGATTCGGGCAAACCGGTGAGGTGAGTTTCAGGCGCGTGGTTTTACGAAAAATCCAATTCGTACCTGAGTCGAACCTCTTTCCTACGGATGCTTCTGGACCGATTGATTCATATGAGCCAGCGGTGTTTTGCGCTTGTAGTCTTCCGGTTTGGATGGAGGGGGTATCTGAATTTTTCCTACAGATTTTTCAGGTCGACAACTTACGCGCCTTTACCTGAGGATGTTTTCTGTTGTTTTTCCAGGATGGATTTCAGATGAAAAGGATGAGTCCGTTGCCAATCAACTCTATTTTCAGTCGGCCATTGTCATGAGTATTTCCAATGAGGATCGCGATTTTCTGGTGGCGATGGGCAGTCGCATTGCTCACTTACGCACAGTGCACGAGATTACACAGACTCGGTTTGCACGGGCATTGGGTCTTTCCCGGCAGACCTTTCAGGGTTACGAGGAGGGCACGCGCAGTATGCCGGTCACGACGCTGGTGAAGATGGCGTTTGCGCTTCGCGTGCCTGTTGAAGACCTGCTCGGGGTTCCCCCGCATACGGAGACTCCCAGACGCAGCTTGACCTCGACGTGGTATCGACGGCTGCAGTCCATCAATGAGCTTTCGAAGGTTCAACAGAAGGTCATTGCGCAGATGCTCGACGCACTGATCGCACAGGCAGCGACCAAAGCGAGCGACGAAGAGAAGGATGTATTGAAGTAACCGATTACCGAGACTTTTCTCGAGGCATAAAAAAACGGCCTACCTTTCGGTAAGCCGTTTTTAGTACTTGGTGGCTACACAGGGACTTGAACCCCGGACCCCAGCATTATGAATGCTATGCTCTAACCAACTGAGCTATGTAGCCAAGTGGCGCGCATTATTCCCCTGAAATGGAAAAGCGTCAAGCGTAAATTTAAAAATTTTTTCTACGCTTTCAACCGTTTATCAAAATCACTGACTCAGCAGCGGCGAAGGGCAGCGTTGGAACCAGCGGCTGGCCTGCTCATACGCGTGTGCCAGTTGCAGGACAGCGAAGTCGGCCTGGTGCTTGCCGATGATTTGCAGGCCCATCGGTAAACCCTGCGAATTGAATCCGGCCTGGACGTTGGCCACCGGGCAACCCGACAACGTGCCGGGAATGACCACCTCCATCCAGCGGTGATACGTGTCCATCGCCACACCTTCGATAGACGTTGGCCACGGCTGGGTCTTGTCGAACGGAAACACTTGGGCGCTGGGCAGCAGCAGATAATCGTATCGTTCGAACAGACGAGAAATCGCCCGATACCAATCGCTGCGCACCACCGAGGCTGCAAACACTTCGCTGGCCGACAGCGTCAAGCCATTTTCCACTTCCCAAATCGCCTCCGGTTTCAGCAACGCGCGTTTCTGCGGATCGGCATACGTCGCGCCCAATGACCCCGCGACCATCCAGTGCCGCAACGTCCGCCAGCTGCTCCACAGCCGCTCAGGCGCGAAACCGGGATCTACCGACTCAACATGACAGCCAAGGCTCTCAAAGTCTGCAAAGGTCTTCTCGCACAGCGACAGCACGCCTTGCTCCATCGGCATATAACCGCTGAAGTTGCCCAGCCAACCCAACCGCGTGCCTTTGAAATCACGCCCCAGCGGCGCCGCAAACGCCTCCCCAGATTCAGCGATCGACAACGGCGCCCGCGCATCACCGCCAGCCTGCACCGACAACAGCAACGCCGCATCTTTCACACTGCGCGCCATCGGCCCTTCATAACCGAGCTGATCGAAAAACAGATCGGCACTGTCATCAAACGGCACACGTCCCTGCGACGGGCGAAAACCAAAAATGTTGTTGAACGCCGCCGGATTACGCAGCGACCCCATCATGTCGCTGCCATCGGCCACCGGCACCAGATGCATCGCCAGTGCCGCCGCCGCACCGCCACTGCTGCCACCCGCCGTTTTACTCGGGTCATACGCGCACGCGGTGGCGCCAAACAGCGGGTTGTAACTCTGCGAACCGAGGCCGAATTCCGGAGTGTTGGTCTTGCCGATAATGATCGCGCCGGCTGCCTTGATCCGCTCGACCATGATGCCGTCGCGCTCGGGCACAAAGTCCTTGTACAGCGGCGAGCCGAGCGTGGTGCGAATGCCCTGGGTCAGGGACAGATCCTTGATCGCATGAGGCAAGCCATGCATCCAGCCACGGTATTGGCCACACGCCAGTTCGGCATCGCGTTCATCGGCCTGAGCCAGCAGATGTTCCGGTGACTGCAGGCTGATAAGCGCATTCACCAACGGATTGAAACGTTCGATATGGGCAAGGTAAGTCTGCATCACTTCCCGGCAGGAAACCTGGCGCAGGCGGATGCGTTCGGCGAGCGCGTGGGCCTGCAACAGGACCAGTTCGCTGATGTTATTAGAGTTCATTGCAAGCGGCCTTTCAGACGGCTGGAAAAACGCCCCGCCAGTGCGACGGGGCGGTAGCGATCAACGCATCAGGTTGGTCCAGAGACGGTCAGCGAGGCGGATCGCGCCTTCACCGCAAGTCTTGCTGAACACCACGTTGGTGCCCTCGGGAATGTGCAGTTCCGGCGCGTCCTTGAGCGCCGGATCAAGGAACGGTTCGACGCCTTTGATCGGGCTCTGGTGCTTGAGGAAATTCTGCGTCATCGCCGAGTTTTCCGGCTGGCTGAGGAAGGCGATGAACGCCTTGGCATTTGCCGGATTCTTGCTGCCGGTGGGGATGACCATGTTGTCGACCCAGGCCAGCACGCCTTCTTTCGGGTAGAGGTATTTCAGCGTCGGTTTCATCTCGCGAGCACGCATCGACGAACCGCCCCAGAACATCGACATATCGATTTCACCCGAGGCGAGGTTTTCGCGAATCGAGCCGGCCTTGGAGCTGTAGGTTTTCACGAACGGCTTCTGCGCCTTGAGCAGCGTCAGCACCTGCTGCATCTGTTTCGGGTCTTCGCTGCACAGCGGAATGTTCAGATACAGGCTAGCCATGTCGACCATGTCGCTGACCGAGTCGAACATGTTGATGCGTCCCTGCAATTCGGCTGGCGGCTCGTACAAAACCTTGTAGCTGTCAGCCGGGCCTTTGTAGCGTGCGCTGTCGAGGACGACGCTGGTGGTGCCCCAAATGAACGGCACTGAATACGCGCCTTCCGGGTCCCAACTCGGTTTTTTCAGGTTATCCACAACGCTGGCGTAGTAGGGTTCTTTGACCGGGTCGAAGCGTTCCAGCAGGTTTTCCTTGATCAGGATCGGCACGAACTGGTGCGACGGAATCGCCACGTCATAACCGGCGCCACCCTGTTTCAATTTCGCCAGCAGCGTCTCGTTGGAATCGTAGGAGTCGACGGTGACTTCGATGCCGGTTTGCTTCTGAAACTTGGCGAGAATCTCCGGCGAAAAGTAGCCGCTCCAGCTCACCACGTTAAGTTTCTCGGCGGCCTGAACACTGCCCGTCATCGCCAGCGGCACCGTCAGAAACAACGAAGTGCCAACGCTTTTTATCCACTTGCTCATGCTATTTCCCCACAGGTCGTAGAAGGTTCAGGCGTTCTTTTTGCCCAACAGGTAAGAGAGGCTGACGAACAGCACCGAGACGCCGAGGATCAGCGTCGACACGGCGTTGACGTCGGGTGTCACGCCCATCCGTAGCAGGCCGAAGATGAAGATCGGCAGGGTCGTGGTGCCGGCCTGCGAGACCATCATCGAGATCACGAAGTTATCCAGCGAGACGATGAAGGCCAGCATCAGCCCGGAGAAAATCCCCGGCATCAACAGCGGCAAGGTCACTTTGCGAAAGGTTCGCCAAGGGCCGGCGTAGAGGTCGGCGGAAGCTTGTTCCAGCGACAGGTCCATGTCGTTCAACCGCGCACGGATCGGCAGGTAGGCGAAGGGGATGCAGAACACCGTATGGGCGATGATCAGGTTGCCGTAACCCAGCGACAGACCGATGGTGGAGAACAGCGCCAGCGTCGCCACACCGACGACAATTTCCGGCAACACCAGCGGCAACATGATCGCGCCCATCGACAATTGCAGGCCCTTGAACTTGGCGCCGCGCGAGGTGCCGAGTGCGGCGAGGGTGGCAATCGCCGTGGCGATCATGCTTGCGCAAACGGCGATCAACAGGCTGTTGCCGGCGGCTTGGCGCAAGGCCTGATTGGCGAACGCGGCGCGATACCAGTCGAAGCTGAAACCGGTCCACACCGTCGCCGATTGGTTGGCGTTGAACGAGAACACCACCAGCACCACGATCGGCGCGTAGAGGTACAGATAGAACAGAAAACTGAAGCCGCCGAAACCGGGGAAGTCCTGCACGCCCAGCCCTTTGCGTTTGAATAGCGCGAGCATTACGCACCTCCTTTGGCGATGCGCTGGCGCTCGGCGCGCAAGGCATACACGGTCAGCACCAGCATCACCGCGGCCATCAGCACCAGCGACAACGCCGCGCCAAACGGCCAGTTACGCGCATCGCTGAACTGGCGGAAGATCAGGTTGCCGAGCATCATTCGCGTGCCGCTACCGAGCAGTTCCGGAGCGATCATCGCGCCCAGGCACGGAACGAAGGTGAGGATGGCGCCGGCGAGAATTCCCGGTTTGGCGATTGGCAAAACCACTTTGCGTAACGTACGAACGCGGCCGGCGTAGAGGTCCTGCGCCGCTTCGAGCAGGCGGATATCCATCTTTTCCAGCGTCGCGTAAATCGGCAACACCACGAACGGCGCATAGGTGTAAACCAGCCCCAGCAGCACCGCGCCGTCGGTGTACAACAACTGCAGCGGTTCATGAATAACGCCCATGCCCATCAGGCTGTTGTTGATCACTCCGGTGTTACGCAGCAGCAGAATCCAGGCGTAGGTGCGGATCAACAGGTTGGCCCAGAACGGCACGGTGATCAGAAAGATCAGCAAACCACGGCGATGCGCCGGTTGCATGGCCAGCCACACGGCGACCGGAAAACCGATCAGCAATGTGATGATGGTGGTCAGTCCGGCAATCCCGATCGAGCGTAAAGCGATGATCAAATACGAATCGGCAAACGCGAGGCTGTCGTCCAGTTGCCGCTCGAACAGCAGCGAAGTGTAGGCGTCACTGCTGAAGACTTTGTTGACCCCGCCATAGGGGTTGGCCTCCATCAGCGAATAGCCGATGACGATGAGGATCGGCACCACCAGAAACAAACAGATAGCGATCAGCGCCGGGCTGACCCCAAGGAAACTCTGGAAGGCTTTGCGCCGCTCCAGCGTGTTGGCAATCGGTAAGGCATGCATGGCAATTCCTCCGGCTCAATCGTGCAGGACGCTGGCGCTACCCGAGTCGAACAACAGACCAGCCTGACTGCCGACGGCAAACCGCAGGCTCTGGTCGACGCAATTGGGTGTACGCACGGTGAGGCGCGAACCGTCGCTGAGGCTGACCTGATATTGCAGGTCGGTGCCCAGATAGATCTGCGCTTCGATCCGGCACGGCAGCGCGGTTTCGGTAGCCGCTGGCACCAGATGCAGACGCTCAGGGCGCACCGACAAGCTGACGTTGGCGCCGACCTGCACATCGCTGCACGGTTGCGCAGGCAGCGGATGCCCGGCAGGCCCGGCGAACCACGCCTTCCCGTCCTCGACGCGAGTGACGGTGCTTTCGATGAAATTGGTTTCGCCAATGAAGTCAGCGACGAAGCGATTACGCGGGCGTTCGTAGATGTCTTCCGGCCGACCTACCTGCTGCACCTCGCCTTCGGAGAGCACAGCGATGCGGTCGGACATGGTCAGCGCTTCTTCCTGGTCGTGGGTGACGAAGATGAAAGTGATACCGGTCTTGGCCTGAATGGTTTTCAACTCTTCACGCATCGCTTGGCGCAGCTTGAGATCGAGCGCGGAAAGTGGCTCATCGAGCAGCAACACTTTCGGATGCGGTGCCAAAGCACGGGCGAGGGCGACGCGTTGCTGCTGACCGCCCGACAGTTGCGCCGGTTTGCGGTTGGCGAAGCGCTCCATCTGCACCAGCGCCAACATCTCGCGCACACGTTCGGCGATTTGCGTCTTGGTGAGGACTTTGCCCATCGGCTGTGATTCGAGGCCGAAGGCCAGGTTCTCGGCGATGCTCATGTGTGGGAACAGCGCGTAATGCTGAAACACCGTGTTGACCGGACGTTGGAACGGCGGGCGATCAGCGATGTTTTCGCCGTAGAGCAGGATCTCGCCTTCGGTGGGAAATTCGAAACCGGCGATCATCCGCAGCAGCGTGGTTTTGCCGCAGCCGGACGGGCCGAGAAGGGTGAAGAATTCGTTGTCGCGGATGTCCAGGTCGATGCTTTTCAGCGCCACCGGGCCTGTGTGCGGATCACCGTAAACCTTGCGCACCGAGCGGATCGAGACCGCTAGCGTTTGCAGCGAATGCAGAGCATTCATGCGTTACCTCCGATTCCCCCATCGCCTGCGACTCGCTGTGAAAAGCGTTGCCGTCGGGCCATGGATATTATTTTTTTGGGCAGGATCGAGATTGCGTTCAGGTGTGAAACCAGCTGTTTTTTTGTTTTGCTGTGGCTTGATTATCAGCCAGGGGTTGCGCGGCGCGACACTTCAATTTAAACATGGCAGGTGTTAGTTAATTTAACAGCCGAAGGTGCCAGGAATCATGCCCGACCACCGTTTGCCGCCGCTCAATGCGGTGCGCGCTTTCGATGCCGCCGCCCGTTTGGGCAGCTACGTCGAAGCCTCGAAAGCCCTGCACGTGACCCAACCTGCGATTGGCCGCCATGTGAAATTGCTTGAGGACTGGTTGGGTATTCAATTGTTCGAGCGCACCTCCCGCGGGGTCAACCTGACGCCGGCGGGGGAGAAGTACCACCGCAAGATCAGTGCCGCGCTGCAGTTGATTATCGAGGCGGGCAAGGAAGCGCAGCCGAAAGATGCCGAGCGTTGGCTGCGAATCATGGTGGTGCCGGGTTTCGCCAAGCGCTGGTTGATGCCTCGGATCGAAGCGCTGCGCCATCTGCGCCCGGGATTGAAACTGGCGATCGAGCCCAATTCGACCTTCACCGAAGTGGACGGCAAGAGCGCAGATCTGGGCATCGTTTATGGCCTCGATGGGCAATACGCCGACTCACGGGAAGCTTTGATTTGCCCACGGGTATTTCCGATCTGCACGCCAACGTATTTGGCCAGCATTGCACCGATCAAGAGTCCGGCGGACCTGGTCAGAAACGATCTGATCCACGTCGATGACGGCGAATGGTGGAACCTCTGGTTCGCCGCGCACGACCTCGATATCCATCTCAATTCTGACATGCTCTACGTCAACAACGATCACGCGCTTTCAGTCGCCGAGAGCGGGCAGGGCATCGCGCTGGCCAACGAGGTGCTGGTGCGTCATGAACTCGCCAGCGGCAAACTGGTGCGCGCGGTCGACGCTCAGGTGAAGCTTGAGAGTTATCGGGTGCTGACGCCGTCCGCCGAACTCTCGGCGGATGTGGCGTGGTTTATTCAATGGCTCAAGGCTGAACTGGAAGCGGACTTTCCCGAGGCCGTGATCAACTGAGGCGGAAGCGTGCGGTGTTGTCGCTCAATGCTTTGCTGCCCTGGCTCAGAGTGTCCGCCGCCAGGTTTACCGCCCGTGCGCCTTCCAGCAAACGAACGGCGGCCTGATCGACCTGCTGAATATTGCCGCTGACTTCATCGGCGGTGCTCGCCTGTTCTTCAACTGCCGTGGCGATCTGCGCCAAGGTATCGGTGACGCTCTGCACGGCGCTGGCGATTTCGCCCAAACGCTCACCGAGACCGGTGACCGACTCGGCATCGGTTTGCGCCTGACCGCACGCCGCTTCCATCAAACTCACGGCTTCGTTGACCGTGGCGCGCAAGCTGTCGACGGTGCCGGCGATCTGCGCGGTGGACGATTGCGTGCGTTGCGACAGACTGCGTACCTCATCAGCGACCACGGCGAAACCGCGACCCTGTTCACCGGCACGCGCAGCTTCAATGGCCGCGTTGAGCGCGAGTAGATTGGTTTGTTCGGCAACGCCGCGAATGGTGTCGACCACCAGTTGAATCTGCTGGCCTTGCTCGCTGACTCGACCGAGTGCCGCTGCGGTGTCGTTCAAACGCTGGTTGAGCTGCTGAATACTGGCCGTGGTGCGCTGGCTGTCGCGGCTGCTGTCGGCAGCTATGCGCCGGGTGTGCTGAGCGCTGCCGGAGGCCTGCTCGCAACTCTGCGCCACGCCTTGCGAGGTGGCAGCCAATTGTGTGGCGGCTGCGGCGATCTGACTGATCTGCAACTGTTGCGCTTCGACTTCGCTGAGAGCGCCGCTGGAGTGCTCGTTGAGACTGCGCACGGCATGGCTCAACTGCGAGGTCTCGTAATCGACGCCGAGCATGCTCGCGCGCAGTTGCACCACGGCGACGTTCAGGGCGGTGCTGATCGCGGCCAGTTCATCGCGGCCCACCACTGGCACTTGCAAACTCAGGTTGCCGTCGCGCAGGGCTTCGGCGAGCAGGGTGATGCCACTGGCGCTGCGGCGGATCGAGGCTTGCAGGCAGACAAACAGATACAGCGCCGCGAGCAGCAGGCAACCGAAGATCGCCGCGACGAGGATGAACTGACGGATCGCTGAGCTGTGGTAAGCGTCGAGGCGCTGATCCAGCGACACCAATGATTGCTGGCGCAGGGCGGCGAGGTCGGTCAGCAGGGCGTCGAGGTTGCGTTCAAAGTCGTCGGGCTTGAGCGTGATGCTCCCGCCGAACACGCCGTCGTCGAGCACCTTCAAACCGCTGTCGAGGCGTTTCAGGCTGTCGTGGTATTGGCTGGCCCAGCTCTGCTGATCTTTCGGCAAGCGTGCTTCGAGCAGCGTGGCGGTTTTCACCAGTTGCTCGCGGGCATCGCCGATGCGGCTGCGCAAGTCGCGCAATTGCAGACGGCTTTGCAGAGTGAATTGTCCGGAGACGACCGAGGCCTGGCCGACGGCAGCGAGGCGACCGACGCGTTCAATCAAGTCCGGCGCGTGTTGCGTGGAGATTTGCGTCAGCAGGTAGGTTTCCAGCCACGGCGCGAGGGTCAGGCGATTGTCCATGACGATCTGCTCGCGCAACGCCTGCAGGGCGCTGAGGGCGTTGGTGAAGCGGTCGTAGCCGTCCGGCCACCAACCGACACCGCTGAGGCTTTTCGAATCCAACCCGTTCAGCGCGGTTTGCAGCGCCTGATAGCGGCTGAGGGTTTCGCCTTCGGCACCTTCGTTTTTCAGCGCGTTACCCAAGTCCGTGGTGGCTTGCAGAACTGCCGGTTGCACCGCGTCGAACGCAGCCATGGCGGCGAGAGTGGCTGGCGTCGGTTGACGGTTGGTTTCCGTGGCGCGCCAGCGGGCGGCGCGGTCACGTTGGGCGGCGAGCAGGTTGTCCAGCGCATCCAGCGCGAGCAACTGACGCACGCCGGCGCGTTCGCCGGAAATCAGATTGAGCTTGTCGCGATAGTCCTGGCCGATCATCAACAGGCTGCCGGCCAACGGCAGAATGAACAGCAAAAACAACAACTGGAATTTACCTGCGAAGCCAAACCGCCCCAGCAATTTGATCCCCGGTGAAAGGAAAGCCTGCATGCCTCATGACTCCTCTGGACACCACGCACCAATGGCGTGCATCGCGGTCGTTCGACGTTGATGTTGTGCCCTGCTAAAAGGCCTCGAAAGTTCACTCTCGCCCGCTCTGTAGGCTGGCTCTGTAGCGAAACTTCCCATTGTCGGCGCCCTTTGTAAGGGCGCCGCGTTCAAGGGAAGTAGCAAGGCAAGATTCAGACCATGGCGTTGCGCTATCACCTTGCAGTCGATGGCCAGTCAGTTAGTTAGCTGGCTAAGGGGATGGCGCTGGCGCACTGAAAAATGGCACATTGACGCACCTGCCTGCGTGCACCCATCTGCTGTCCGGAAACTTCCATGGCTATCAGCAACGTTCAGACCGCCGCTGCCTCGGCGCCCGCTGCTCCTCAAAGCAGTCCCCTGGTGATGCGTATCATCGGCGCGGTGGCGCTGGCGCATTTGATCAACGACCTGATCCAGTCGGTCTTGCCTTCGATCTACCCGATGCTCAAGACCAATTACGGCCTGACCTTTACTCAGGTCGGCCTGATCACCCTGACCTTCCAACTGACCGCGTCGCTGCTGCAGCCGTGGGTCGGTTATCACACCGATCGGCATCCGAAGCCGTGGCTGTTGCCGGCCGGTTCGATCTGCACGTTGATCGGCATCGTGATGATGTCGATGGTCGGCAGTTTTCCTTTGATTCTGTTGGCGGCGGCGCTGATCGGTATCGGTTCGTCGACGTTCCACCCGGAAGCCTCGCGGATTGCGCGCCTGGCCTCAGGCGGACGCTTTGGTCTGGCGCAATCGACCTTCCAGGTCGGCGGTAACGCGGGTTCGGCGTTCGGTCCGTTGCTGGCGGCGGCGATCATCATTCCGTTCGGTCAGGGCAACGTGGCGTGGTTTGGCCTGTTCGCGGTGTTTGCGCTGTTCGTGCTGTACCGCATCAGTCGCTGGTACGCCCATCACTTGAATCTGTTCAAGCTCAAGGCCGGTCAGGCAGCGACTCACGGGCTGTCGAAGGGCAGGGTGACGAGTGCGTTGGTGGTGCTCGGTCTGCTGGTGTTCTCCAAGTATTTTTACATGGCCAGCCTGACCAGCTATTTCACGTTTTACCTGATCGAGAAGTTCGACCTGTCGGTGGCCAGTTCGCAGCTGCACTTGTTCCTGTTTCTCGGAGCGGTCGCGGCGGGGACGTTCTTCGGTGGACCGATTGGCGACAAGATCGGGCGTAAGGCAGTGATCTGGTTCTCGATCCTCGGCGTGGCACCGTTCACGCTGCTGATGCCCCACGTTGATCTGTTCTGGACCACTGTCCTCAGCGTGGTGATCGGCTTCATTCTCGCTTCGGCGTTTTCGGCCATTGTGGTGTATGCGCAGGAACTGGTGCCGGGCAATGTCGGGATGATTGCCGGAATCTTCTTCGGTCTGATGTTTGGTTTCGGCGGGATTGGCGCGGCGTTGCTGGGGCATCTGGCGGATATTCACGGGATTGAGTACGTGTATTTCCTGTGCTCGTTCTTGCCGTTGTTTGGCGTGTTGGCGATCTTCTTGCCGCGTACCAAAAAGGCCTGATTCACACATTTCCCATTGTAGGAGCGAGCCTGCTCGCGAATGCGGTATGTCATCCGCAGATATGTGGCTGACACTCCCTCTTCGCGAGCAGGCTCGCTCCCACATAGGGAATAGGTTCGGCAGTAAATTTCAGGCACAAAAAAGCCGCGTATCAAACGCGGCTTTTTCTTGGGCGTAACGCTTACACGTTGAAGCGGAAGTGCATCACGTCGCCGTCTTTGACGATGTAATCCTTGCCTTCCAGACGCCATTTACCGGCTTCTTTGGTGCCGGCTTCGCCCTTGTACTGGATGAAGTCGTTGTAGGCGATCACTTCGGCGCGGATGAAGCCTTTCTCGAAGTCGGTGTGGATCACGCCAGCAGCCTGAGGTGCGGTAGCACCGACTTTGACGGTCCAGGCGCGGACTTCTTCGACACCGGCGGTGAAGTAGGTCTGCAGGTGCAGCATCTCGTAGCCGGCGCGGATCACGCGATTCAGGCCAGGCTCTTCCAGGCCCAGGGCCTCGAGGAACATGTCTTTTTCTTCGCCGTCATCGAGCTCGGCGATTTCTGCTTCGATCTTGTTGCAGACCGGAACGACCATTGCGCCTTCTTCTTCGGCGATGGCGCGAACCACGTCCAGGTGCGGGTTGTTCTCGAAACCGTCTTCAGCGACGTTGGCGATGTACATGACCGGTTTGGTGGTCAGCAGGTGGAAGCCCTTGATCACTGCTTTTTCGTCAGTGCTCATGTTCTTCATCAGGCTGCGTGCCGGCTTGGCTTCGGTGAAGTGCGCGATCAGTTGCTCAAGCAAGGCTTTCTGAACGACGGCGTCCTTGTCACCACCCTTGGCGTTGCGCGCGACTTTCTGCAGTTGCTTCTCGCAGCTGTCGAGGTCGGCGAAGATCAGTTCCAGGTCGATGATTTCGATGTCGCGCTTCGGGTCGACGCTGTTGGAAACGTGGATCACGTTTTCGTCTTCGAAGCAGCGCACGACGTGAGCGATCGCATCGGTTTCGCGGATGTTGGCGAGGAACTTGTTGCCCAGGCCTTCACCTTTCGAGGCGCCGGCAACCAGGCCCGCGATGTCGACGAATTCCATGGTGGTCGGCAGGATGCGCTTCGGATTGACGATGGCGGCCAAGGCTTCCAGACGCGGATCCGGCATCGGCACGATGCCGCTGTTCGGCTCGATGGTGCAGAAGGGGAAGTTCTCGGCCGCAATCCCGGATTTGGTCAGGGCGTTGAACAGGGTGGACTTGCCGACGTTAGGCAGGCCGACGATGCCGCAATTGAATCCCATGGTGTTTCCCCTCGGAGTAGAGTCAGGCCTTCTGGCTGTGCAGGTTTTTCATCGCGCGGTTCCATTCACCGGCGAGGATATCCGGCAGCACGCCGAGGGCAAAGTCGATGCTGGCATCGAGTTTTTCCTGTTCGGCGCGTGGCGCACGACCCAGGACGAAATTTGAAACCATACTGGCCACGCCCGGGTGGCCAATGCCAAGCCGCAGGCGGTAGAACGTATTCTGATTGCCCAGTTGCGCAATGATGTCGCGCAACCCGTTGTGACCGCCATGGCCGCCGCCCTGCTTGAGCTTGGCAACGCCCGGAGGCAAGTCGAGTTCGTCGTGCGCCACGAGGATTTCTTCAGGCTTGATGCGGAAGAAACCGGCGAGTGCCGCCACGGCCTGGCCGCTGCGGTTCATGTAGGTGGTGGGAATCAGCAGACGAACATCCTGACCCTGATGCGAATAGCGCCCGGTCAGGCCGAAATATTTGCGATCGGCCACAAGAGTCACATTGTGTGCGTGGGCGATGCGCTCAACAAAAAGGGCCCCTGCGTTATGCCGGGTCTGGTCGTATTCGGCGCCTGGATTTCCCAGGCCAACGATCAGTTTGATGGCAGTCACGATAGGGGCCCTTCCTTTGAGTGGTGGATAACATCGCCGCAATCAGGGATAGCGGCGAAAGTGGACGAAAAATGCTCATTTACCATGAATGTAAACTCCGCGTTCTCGCCCGCTTTCTCGCTACGTTCCAGTCCGCGATGTTACTTGCTCACTCAGGCTGAACAGAGTGAATTACTCTGCTGCGCCTTCTTCAGCTTCTGGAGCAACGCGTGGAGCGTGTACGTTTGCAACAGCTTTGTCGTCACCGTGAGCCAGTGCAACGAACTCAACGCCTTTAGGGGCTTTGAGGTCGGACAGGTGAACGATTGCGCCGATTTCCAGAGCCGACAGGTCGACTTCGATGAACTCAGGCAGATCCTTCGGCAGGCAAGTTACTTCGATTTCGTTCAGGACGTGCGAGATCTCGCCGCCTTTCTTGATCGGAGCTTCTTCGCCAACAAAGTGCACAGGCACGATAGCGGTCAGTTTCTGGCCGGCCACGACGCGTACGAAGTCAGCGTGCAGAACGTGACCCTTGGACGGGTGACGTTGCAGAGCTTTGATGATGACGTTCTGCTTTTTGCCGCCAACGTTCAGTTCGATAACGTGGCTGTAAGCAGCATCGTTTTCGAGCAGTTTGGCAACTTCTTTGGCCAGCATGCTGATGGATTCAGGGGCTTTTTCGCCACCGTAAACAACAGCTGGAATCAGAGCGGCGAGACGACGCAGGCGGCGGCTCGCACCTTTCCCCAGGTCGGAACGCACTTCAGCATTCAGAGTAAAATCGTTCATTTTGTATCTCCAAAATAGCCATGACCGAGTGGCGTTTGCGACCAGCGCCGAACACGGTATGGGCAAAAAAGCCCCGCCCCGGCAGGAATGCCGGGGCGGGGCGCTTTTCGTCAACGAGACATTTCGAGAAGGGCAGGGCCCTTAACGGAACATCGCGCTGATCGATTCTTCATTGCTGATGCGGCGAACCGCTTCGGCAACTACCGGTGCGATATCCAGTTGACGGATACGTGCACAGGCTTGTGCTGCAGCGGACAGCGGGATGGTGTTGGTCACCACCAGTTCGTCCAGCACGGAATTTTCGATATTCTCGATGGCCCGACCCGACAGCACAGGGTGTGTGCAGTAGGCAAAGACCTTGGCTGCGCCATGCTCTTTCAGGGCCTTGGCCGCGTGGCACAGAGTGCCGGCGGTATCGACCATGTCATCGACCAGAATGCAGGTACGCCCTTCGACATCACCGATGATATGCATCACTTCAGAGTGATTGGCTTTCTCGCGGCGTTTGTCGATGATCCCGAGATCCACGCCCAGGGATTTGGCAACGGCACGTGCACGCACGACGCCACCAATGTCCGGGGATACGATCATCAGGTTTTCGAAGCGCTGATCTTCAATGTCATCCACCAGAACCGGGGAGCCGTAGATGTTATCTACCGGAATATCGAAGAAACCCTGAATCTGGTCAGCATGCAGATCAACCGTGAGAACACGGTCGATGCCGACTACGGTAAGCATGTCAGCAACGACTTTCGCGCTGATAGCCACACGTGCGGAACGCGGACGGCGATCCTGACGGGCATAACCAAAATAAGGAATAACAGCAGTGATACGAGTAGCCGAGGAGCGGCGGAAGGCATCAGCCATCACTACCAGTTCCATCAGGTTATCGTTGGTCGGGGCGCAAGTCGGCTGAATAATGAAAACGTCTTTACCGCGAACGTTTTCATTGATCTCGGCAGTAATTTCGCCGTCGGAGAACTTACCGACAGAGATATCACCGAGAGGGATATGCAGCTGACGTACAACACGCCGAGCCAGATCGGGGTTAGCATTCCCCGTAAAGACCATCATCTTGGACACGCGCAGTACCTAGAGGCTGAGGGTAACCTGGATGAGTATAGAAAATGGCAGGGGCGGCTGGATTCGAACCAACGCATGGCAGGATCAAAACCTGCTGCCTTACCGCTTGGCGACGCCCCTGTATCTGTTGCATCAAGTGCCGTGCACTTGGTTCCTTTAGAGCAGACTTTGCAACTTGCGGTGCAACATCGAAACGTTGCTGCCTTTGGCTACAAACCCTGTAAGGGTCTCTGTCAGAAGGGCCGAGACTTTATCAGCTTCAGCTTTGCTTGGGAAGCCCCCAAACACACAACTTCCAGTTCCGGTGAGCTTTGCTTCGGTAAATTTACCTAACAAATCCAATGCGTTACGTACTTCTGGATAACGCCTTGCAACCACCGGCAAGCAGTCATTTCGACTGTTTCCCTCGGGAACGGGGCGCACTTTAATGGGCGGCGTGTTACGTGTCAACAAAGGATCGGAAAAAATTTCTGCCGTACTAACAGAGACTTGCGGCACGAGCACCAGATACCACGGTTCTTCCGGATCTACCGGGGTGAGTTTCTCGCCAACCCCTTCGGCGAAAGCTGCGTGGCCACGGACGAAAACCGGCACGTCGGCACCTAGCGAAAGGCCAAGAGCGGCGAGGCGATCTTCATCCCAACCCAACTGCCACAGATGATTCAGGCCGAGCAAAGTTGTTGCCGCGTTCGAACTGCCACCACCGATACCGCCGCCCATGGGCAGCACTTTATCGATCCAGATATCGATGCCGAGCGCGCAGCCTGACTGCTGCTGGAGCATTTTCGCCGCGCGGACGATCAGGTTGCTGTCGTGGGGCACGCCTGCGAATTCGGTGTGTAACTGAATCACACCGTCATCACGCACGGCAAAAGTGATTTCATCGCCGTAATCGACAAACTGAAACAATGTCTGCAACTCGTGATAGCCGTCTTCACGGCGACCGAGAATGTGCAGCATCAAATTGAGTTTGGCCGGCGAGGGCAGGGTCAGGCGTGCAGCGGTCATGGATTATTGTCCCAGCTTGCGCGGCTGCCAGGTCTTGATCACCAGCGTCACGTCCAGGTCGGTGCCGTGCAGCTTGATGCGCTCGGGCAACCAGTAGCCGTTTTGTTCGGTGTAAGCGGTGTATTCGACTTTCCAGCCATCCTGTTCGAGGCTGGCCAGACGGCTGTCGGCGTCCAGATTCAGGCGGCTTTTAGTGTCCGGAGCCGGCAGGCCACGCACCCACCAGGCCAGATTCGATACCGGCAACTTCCAGCCAAGCTGCTCTTCGAGCAGGGCTTCCGGAGATTGCGATTCGTAGCGACCCTGGTTGGCGACTTCCAGCGACACCTTGCCCGGACGCCCGGTCAGGCGTGCGGCACCACGACCCAGCGGGCCGGACAAACGGATGTCGTAGTAATCCTGACGTTGCAGCCAGAACAGCGTGCCGCTACCGGAATCTTTCGGGGCGCGGATGCCGATCTTGCCGTCGATCTGCCAGCCGTCGAGGCCGGTCAGTTGCTGTTTGTTCGCGGCCCATTGAGCCGGGCTGCCGTGGCCCTCGACCGATTCGCGAGTGCCAAAACCCGAGCAGCCGGCGAGCAGGGCGATGAAGCTGAAAACAATAACGTGGCGCAAAAACATGAGTTAAAGAGTCTCGGATCCGGTCAGGCGCTTGATGGTGCTGCGCAGAATGGTGCTGTCGGGCTGATCCTTGAGGAATTTGCCCCAGACTTGTTTGGCCTCGCGCTGATTGCCCTTGACCCACAACACTTCGCCCAGGTGCGCGGCGACTTCGTGATCAGGGAAACGCTCCAGCGCCTGACGCAGGTATTTCTCGGCGTCGTCCAGATTGCCCATGCGGAAATTCACCCAGCCTAGGCTGTCGAGTACCGCCGGGTCTTCCGGATTGATCTGGTGTGCCTGCTCGATCAGCGCTTTGGCTTCCGCGTAGCGCGTGGTGCGGTCAGACAGCGTGTAACCCAAGGCGTTGAGGGCCATGGCGTTGTCCGGATCACGCTTGATGATCAGCCGCAGGTCTTTTTCCATCTGGGCCAGGTCATTGCGTTTTTCCGCGAGCATCGCTCGGGTGTAAAGCAGATTCAGATCGTCCGGGTATTGCAGCAACGCTTGCTGCAAGACTTTCCAGGCCTTGTCGTCCTGTTTGTTGGCCGACAGGGTTTCCGATTCGATCAGGTACAACTGAATCGCGTAATCCGGTTGCTCGTCGCGCTGAGCGGCGAGTTTGCTTTGCGCTTCAGCGGTCTTGCCGTTGTTCATCAGAATATCGGCCTGACGCAATTGCGCCGGCAGATAGTCGTTACCCGGGCCGACCTGGGCGTACTCGATGAGCGCGCCTTGCGGGTCGTTGCGTTCTTCGGCGATGCGACCGAGGTTCAGGTGCGCCGAATCGACGTGGCTTTCACGGGCGATCAGGTCTTCCAGGTAACCCTTGGCCTCGTCCCAGGCCTTGGCTTCCAGGCAGACGAGCGCCAGCGAGTAGCGCAGTTCGTCGTCTTCCGGGTATTGCTGAACCAGGCTGGAGAATTCGACTTTAGCGTCGTCCATCCGATCCTGTTCAACCAGCATGCGCGCGTAAGTCAGGCGCAGGCGTTTGTCGTCCGGGTATTTCTTGATGCTTTTTTGCAGCAGCGGCAGTGCTTCGTCGCCACGGTTGAGCAACTGAAGCAGGCGCGCGCGCAGCAGGATCGGAGCGATCTCGCCGTCTTCCGGCGGATGGTCCTCGAGCAAGGCCAGTGCTGCTTTATTGTCGCCGTCCTGCTGCAGCAGCAGGGCTTTGCCGAAAATCAGCTGACTGTTGTTCGGATGACGCTGCAACAAACGGTCAAAACTTTTCATCAGACCGTTGCGGGTTTCCTGATCGGTGTCCGCTGCCGACAGCGCGAGGAAGTCGAAATGGGTGTCGCCCTTGCCCTGCAGGACTTTCTCCATAAAGACCATGGAGTCGTCATAACGCCCGGCGCGGGCCAGTTGCACGGCGGCGGCGCGTTGCGCTTCGAGATCGTCCGGCGCGTTTTTCGCCCAGATCAGCGCGGTATCGAGAGCCGGTTGATCGGCCCCCAGATATTCTGCGATGCGAAACGCACGCTCGGAGACGCCCGGATCCTGAGTGTTGATGGCCTGGGTCACGTAGTTATCCAGAGCAATGTCGAAACGATTGCGCTGGCCGGCGAGTTCGGCGCTCAACAGACTGAAAACGGTTTCCTCGCTGAACGAGCTGTAAACCTTGGGCTTTTCAGGCGCGGGCGTGGTGTCTTCAACCGACGGCGTACCGTCCGGCGACACGGGTGCCAAGGCCTGGCAGCCGCTGAGGAAGACAAAAGCGAGGAGCAACGCGGAAGATCTATTCATATAGGAGAAGGACGACTAACCTGCGGTCGGATCATCATGACACAAGCCTTCGGCCAAACATAACCGAGTCTCAATTGTGCCCATTATAGGGGGCAACGATTGGGACAATAGTCAGCGGTAGTTGTTCTGAATCTTTCGAAGTAGGACAATTGCCGGCTTCACGTCACCACCAGCGACCTTGAATGGCCTTCCTTGCACTCGGTATCAACCACAAGACTGCTTCAGTAGACGTCCGCGAGCGCGTGGCTTTTACCCCTGAGCAGTTGGTGGAGGCCTTGCAGCAGCTCTGCCGACTGACTGACAGCCGCGAAGCCGCGATCCTCTCCACCTGCAATCGCAGTGAGCTTTATATAGAGCAGGATCAGCTGTCGGCGGATATCGTGCTGCGCTGGCTGGCTGATTATCATCATTTGAGCCTCGATGAGCTGCGCGCGAGTGCTTATGTGCATGAAGATGATGCGGCAGTTCGTCACATGATGCGTGTCGCCTCCGGGCTCGACTCGCTGGTGCTCGGTGAACCGCAGATTCTTGGCCAGATGAAATCGGCTTACGCCGTGGCCCGCGAGGCCGGTACCATCGGCCCGTTGCTGGGGCGACTGTTCCAGGCAACGTTCAACGCCGCCAAGCAGGTACGTACCGACACCGCGATCGGTGAAAACCCGGTGTCAGTGGCATTTGCCGCGGTCAGCCTGGCGAAACAGATTTTCAGCGATTTGCAACGCAGCCAGGCCCTGCTGATCGGCGCCGGCGAGACCATTACTTTGGTCGCCCGCCATTTGCACGAGCTGGGCGTCAAGCGCATCGTCGTCGCCAACCGTACGCTGGAGCGCGCCAGTTTGTTGGCCGAGCAGTTCGGCGCCCACGCGGTGTTGCTGTCGGACATCCCGGCCGAACTGGTGCGCAGCGATATCGTCATCAGTTCGACCGCCAGCCAGTTGCCGATTCTTGGCAAGGGCGCGGTGGAAAGCGCACTGAAGCTGCGCAAGCACAAGCCGATCTTCATGGTCGACATTGCCGTTCCCCGTGATATCGAGCCGGAAGTCGGCGAGTTGGACGACGTTTACCTCTACAGCGTCGACGATCTCCACGAAGTGGTCGCCGAAAACCTCAAGAGTCGCCAGGGTGCAGCCCAAGCGGCGGAAGAGATGGTCTCGGTCGGCGCTGATGATTTCATGGTGCGTCTGCGCGAACTCGCAGCGGTCGATGTGCTTAAGGCCTATCGTCAACAGAGCGAACGCCTGCGCGACGAGGAGCTGCAAAAAGCCCTGCGCCTGCTGGCCAACGGCGGCAATGCCGAAGACGTGCTTGGGCAGCTGGCCCGTGGCCTGACCAATAAACTGTTGCATGCGCCCAGCGTGCAGCTGAAAAAGCTTTCTGCCGAAGGCCGCCTCGATGCGTTGGCCATGGCTCAGGAACTCTTTGCCCTCGAGGGCTCACCGGATAGCTTTTCGGATAAAAAACCGCAATGAAAGCGTCACTGCTCAATAAGCTGGATGTCCTCCAGGACCGTTTCGAGGAACTGACCGCGCTGCTCGGCGACGGCGAAGTCATTGCCGATCAGACCAAATTCCGCGCTTATTCCAAGGAATACGCCGAACTCGAACCGGTCGTGCAAGGCTATAAAAAGCTGCTCAGCGTACAAAGCGATCTTGAAGGCGCGCAGGCGCTGCTCAAGGACAGCGACCCGGACATGCGGGAAATGGCCGTGGAGGAAGTCCGCGAAGCCAAAGAATTGCTGATAACCCTGGAATCCGACCTGCAACGCATGTTGCTGCCCAAGGATCCGAATGACGGTCGCAACGTCTTCCTCGAAATCCGCGCCGGCACCGGTGGCGACGAGGCGGCGATCTTCTCCGGCGACCTGTTCCGCATGTACTCGCGTTACGCCGAACGTCGTGGCTGGCGTGTGGAGATCCTTTCGGAAAACGAAGGCGAACACGGCGGCTATAAAGAAGTCATCGCGCGCATCGAGGGCGACAACGTTTACGGCAAGCTGAAATTCGAATCCGGCGCGCACCGTGTGCAGCGTGTGCCCGCCACCGAATCCCAGGGCCGTATCCACACCTCCGCGTGCACCGTGGCGGTGCTGCCCGAGCCGGACGAGCGCGAAGCCATCGAGATCAACCCGGCGGATTTGCGCGTCGACACGTTCCGCTCCTCCGGCGCCGGCGGTCAGCACGTCAACACCACCGACTCGGCGATCCGCATTACGCACATACCGACCGGCACCGTCGTCGAGTGTCAGGAAGAACGTTCCCAGCACAAGAACCGTGCGCGGGCGATGGCCTGGCTGTCGGCGAAACTCAACGATCAGCAGACCGCAGCGGCGGCGAATGCCATCGCCAGCGAGCGTAAATTGCTGGTCGGTTCCGGCGACCGTTCCGAGCGCATCCGCACCTACAACTTTGCTCAGGGCCGGGTCACCGACCATCGCGTCAACCTGACCCTGTACTCGCTGGATGAAATTCTCGCCGGTGGCGTTGAAGCGGTGATCGAGCCGTTACTGGCCGAATATCAGGCTGACCAACTCGCCGCGATAGGTGAATAAATGACCATCATTGCCAGCCTGTTGCGCGCCGCCGAACTGCCGGACTCGCCCACGGCGCGTCTGGATGCCGAATTGCTTCTGGCGGCGGCGCTGGGCAAGTCGCGCAGCTTTCTCCACACCTGGCCCGAGCGCATCGTGCCGAGTGAAGCGGCGCTGACGTTTGCCGAGTATCTGCAACGGCGTCGTGGCGGTGAGCCGGTGGCCTACATTCTCGGCCAGCAGGGTTTCTGGAAACTCGATCTGGAAGTCGCGCCGCACACGCTGATCCCGCGCCCGGACACTGAATTGCTGGTGGAAGCGGCGCTGGAATTGCTCCCGGCGATCCCGGCCACCGTGCTCGACCTCGGCACTGGCAGCGGCGCGATTGCCCTGGCGTTGGCCAGCGAGCGTCCGGCGTGGAAGGTCACTGCGGTGGATCGCGTGCTCGAAGCCGTCGCTTTGGCCGAGCGCAATCGCCAGCGTCTGCATTTGAACAACGCCACGGTGCTGAGCAGCCATTGGTTCAGTGCGCTGGAAGGTCAGCGTTTTCAGTTGATCATCAGCAACCCGCCGTACATTGCCACCACCGATCCGCATCTGGTCGAAGGCGATGTGCGCTTCGAGCCGGCCAGCGCGCTGGTCGCCGGGGAAGACGGGCTCGACGATTTGCGTTTGATCGTCGCTCAGGCCCCGGAGTATCTGCAGGCCGGTGGCTGGCTGATGCTTGAGCACGGCTATGATCAAGCCGAAAGCGTGCGCGATCTGCTGCTGACGCGCGGTTTCGAAGAAGTCCACAGCCGCACCGATCTGGGCGGCCATCAACGCATCAGTCTGGGGCGGCTGCCGTGCTGAATGATCAGGAGTTGCTGCGCTACAGCCGGCAGATTCTGCTGCAACACATCGACATCGACGGGCAGTTGAAGCTCAAGGACAGTCGCGTGTTGATCGTCGGCCTCGGCGGTCTTGGCGCGCCGGTGGCGTTGTATCTGGCGGCGGCGGGTGTCGGTGAATTGCATCTGGCGGATTTCGACACCGTCGATCTGACCAACCTGCAACGCCAGATCATTCATGACACCGACAGCGTCGGCATGAGCAAGGTCGACTCGGCGCTCAAGCGTCTGGGCGCGATCAATCCCGAGATTCAACTGGTCGCTCATCGGCAGGCGCTGGACGAGGATTCTCTCGCCGCCGCCGTGGCTACGGTGGATCTGGTGCTCGACTGTTCGGATAATTTTTCCACCCGCGAAGCGGTCAACGCTGCGTGTGTGGCCGCGCGCAAACCGCTGGTCAGCGGCGCAGCGATTCGTCTGGAAGGTCAGCTGTCGGTATTCGACCCGCGTCGCGACGAGAGCCCTTGCTACCACTGTTTATACGGGCACGGCAGCGAAGCCGAACTGACCTGCAGTGAGGCGGGTGTGGTCGGGCCGTTAGTAGGGTTGGTCGGCAGTCTGCAGGCGCTGGAAGCGTTGAAAGTGTTGGTCGGTTTTGGCGAACCTTTGGTGGGCCGTTTGCTGTTGATCGATGCCCTCGGTTCGCGTTTCCGTGAGCTGCGCGTCAAACGTGATCCGGGTTGCAGCGTCTGTGGCCCGCGCCATGCGTGAAGCGCCGATCGGCGTATTCGACTCCGGTGTCGGCGGCCTGTCGGTACTGGCAGAAATCCAGCGTTTGCTGCCCAACGAGTCGCTGCTGTACGTCGCCGATTGCGGTCACATTCCCTACGGCGAGAAAACCCCGGAATTCATCCGTCAGCGCTGCAGCGTCATGGCCGGATTTTTTCGCGAGCAGGGCGCCAAGGCGTTAGTGCTGGCGTGTAATACCGCGACCGTTGCCGGCGTCGCTGATCTACGCCGGGATTTTCCCGACTGGCCGCTGGTCGGTATGGAGCCTGCGGTCAAACCCGCAGCCGCTGCCACCCGCAGTGGCGTGGTCGGGGTGCTCGCCACCACCGGCACATTGCAGAGCGCCAAGTTCGCCGCGCTGCTGGATCGCTTCGCCACCGATGTGCGGGTGATTACTCAACCGTGTCCCGGTCTGGTTGAGCTGATTGAAAGCGGCGACCTGCACAGCGCCGAGCTACGTGCGCTGCTGCAAAGTTATGTCGATCCGCTGTTGGCCAGTGGTTGCGACACGATCATTCTCGGCTGCACTCACTATCCTTTCCTGAAGCCGATGCTCAAGTCGATGATCCCTGATGACATCAGCCTGATCGACACCGGCGCCGCTGTAGCGCGACAACTTCAGCGTCTTTTGGCGGAGCGCGATTTGCTCGCTGCCGGCCCGAACCAGCCGGTCAGATTCTGGACGAGTGCCGATCCGCAGTACTTTAAAAAGATCCTGCCATTGCTGGGACAAAGTGTCGGCGAAGTGCAACACTTCAGCTTGTAAAAAAAATGTGAAATAACTAAAAAAACAGCTGAACTTCTGCTCAGGCGCTAGCTTCTATAGCGATGAGTTATCTAGAAAACCAAACGATCGTTCCGGAAAAGGAAGTTTCAAAGTGAAGCGACTATTCTGCTTGGCCGCGATTGCGGCCGCACTAATGGGGCAAAGTATTACCGCGCAGGCTGCAGGTGTTGAATTTGCAGTGGGTGCGACCAGCGATTCCACCATGACTTACCGCTTGGGCATGAATTTCGATTGGGACAAGAGCTGGCTGCAGAGCGATGTGGGTCGCCTGACCGGTTATTGGAGCGGCGCCTATACCTATTGGGAAGGTGACAAGACCTCCAGCAACAACAGCCTGTCGTTCTCGCCAGTGTTCGTTTACGAGTTTGCCGGTCAATCGGTCAAACCGTATATCGAAGCGGGCATCGGTGTTGCTGCGTTCTCCAACACCAAGTATGAAAGCAACAACATTGGCGGCTCGTTCCAGTTCGAAGACCGTATTGGTTTCGGCCTGCGTTTCAACGGCGGGCATGAAGTCGGGATTCGTGCCACGCACTATTCCAACGCCGGTCTGTCCAGCGACAACGACGGTGTAGAAAGCTACGCGCTGCACTACACGATGCCGTTGTAACGGATACACGCCTCACCCCTGTGGGAGCGAGCTCGCTCGCGAAAGCTATTTCATGTTCAACGATGATGTTGAATGAAAAAACCGCCTTCGCGAGCAAGCCCGCTCCCACAGTTGTTTTCAGTGAACTCGAAAATCACCGGTAAGCCGTGGTAATGCCTTTACGCTCTTCAATGCACTCCGGTGCACCCATCTCGAATTCGCGGCAAATCAGCGGTCGCTTTTCGTAAATCGTGCACATCATCGTGTCGCGATCCAGCGCCGCGCACCAACCGTCGTCCAGACGCAGCATCACTTCGCCGCCCCAGTCATCGGTATCGATAAAGCGATCAGGCACGCCGGTGTCGGTGATCAGCATCACTTCGAGCTGGCAGCAGCACGCCGCGCAGGTCGAGCAGGTGACCGCAGGCTCGGTGATTTGCTGGTGGGGAATGGTTTTCATGGCGCCAGTGTAAGGCAGTCGTCGGGGTGGGTGTGAAAGGTCTGACGGACGCTCAGCCAGCCAGCCGCCGCGCCATCAAGTGCAACAGCGGAAACAGCAGCGCCCAGAGCAGGCCGATGCCGATCAGCGTGGCTAATTCGCCGTAGGGAAATTGCACGCCGGCCAACTGCCCGCCGCCGTAATACGACATCGCCCCGCCAACCGCCCCCAGCGCACTGGCCAGCCACCAGGGCCGCGCAGTCCATTGCAGGCAATGCCGCAACGTGGTCGCCAGCAACGCCCACAGCAGCATCAGCCACAGCGGAATCAGCGGCGACTGATCGCGGAATTCGAACACACCGAGGCCGCGCAAAACGCTGTCCACCGCTGTACCGACAATCACCACGCTGAGAATCAAACGCCCCTCAGCCGCCCAACTGCTGATCCAGCTCAAATGCACCACCAGCACTGCCAGTGCCACCAGCAACCACAAACTGTTGCCGCCGAGCACGCAGGTCAGCCAGCCGAGCTGGAACAACACGGCATTGGCGACACGCTCAAGCATCGAAGCGGCCAAGCAGCGGCGCGTTCATCGCTGCCGGTTTGGCCAACAACAATTGCGCGGTGCCGATGGTGCGTTCGAGGAAGCCGCCCTCGCAGTAACACAGGTAAAACTCCCACAGCCGCAGGAAATAATCGTCATAGCCCAACTCGGTCAAACGGCTATGGGCGCGGCGAAAGTTCTCGTGCCACAGGCGCAGGGTCTTGGCGTAATGCAGGCCGAAATCTTCCATGTGCAGCAGGTTCATGTCGGTGTCGCGGCCAACGACCTCAAGCATTTTCTGCACGCAGGGCAGGGCGCCGCCGGGGAAGATGTAGCGCTGGATGAAGTCGACGCCGCGCTTGGCTTGCTCATAGCGTTGCTCGCGGATGGTGATCGCCTGGATCAGCATCAGGCCGTTGCTCTTGAGCAGCTGCGCGCATTGTTTGAAGTAAGTCGGCAGGAAGCGATGGCCCACCGCTTCGATCATCTCGATGGAGACCAGTTTGTCGTACTCGCCGGTGAGGTCGCGGTAATCCTTGAGCAGCAGCGTCACTTGATCCTGCAAGCCAAGTTGTTCGATGCGCTTGGCGGTAAACGCGTACTGCTCTTTGGATAGCGTCGTGGTGGTGACGCGGCAACCGTAATTCTGTGCGGCGTACAGCGCCATGCTGCCCCAACCGGTGCCGATCTCGAGCAGATGGTCGCTGGGCTTGAGTACGAGTTTCTGGCAGATGCGTTCGAGTTTGTTCAGTTGCGCCTGTTCAAGGGTGTCTTCGGGCGTGAGGAACTGCGCCGCCGAATACATCATGGTCGGGTCGAGAAACTGCTCGAACAGGTCATTGCCGAGGTCGTAATGCGCAGCGATGTTCTTCTGCGAACCCTTACGCGTATTGCGGTTGAGCCAGTGCAGGCCCTGCACCAACGGCCGGCTAAGGCGAGCCAGGCCGCCCTCCATCGCATCGAGTACGTCGAGGTTGCTGACGAACACGCGCACCACCGCCGTCAGATCCGGCGAACTCCAATAACCGTGAATAAACGCCTCGCCCGCGCCGATCGAGCCGTTGCTGGCAACCATGCCCCAGACCGCCGAATCGAGCACATGGATTTCCCCGAGCAAGGGGCTGCCGGGCGTGCCGAACATCAGACGTTCGCCATCCTCGACCACCAGCAGCTGCCCGTGTTTGAGCTGACCCAATTGACGCAATACGCCACGGCGCAGCAGCGAACCGGTCAAACCGTTTGTGCTGAGCCGACTGACCGACAGGCTAGAGGATTTCATGGCGGTGCTCCTTGGGAGGCACAGTGGCGGTTTGAAAGCTGCCGTCGGCAGCCTGATGAGCAAAGATCGGCGCGCGCTTGAGCAACAGCCGCAACGCCTGCCAGTAGATGGCCAAAGCAGTTTTCGCGGTCATCCACGGAAAGCGTTTCAGGTAGCGATGCAGGCTGTGGCGGTCGAGGGCTTCGCGTTGCAGATTGAGCGTCGCGTCGAACAGTTTGTGCTCGCCCTGCCAGTCGGCCATGTGCACGCCGAGGTTTTTCGCGGCGGGGCTGAAGCTCATGCGGTATTCGAGATCGCGCGGCAGAAACGGCGACACGTGAAAAGCCTTGGCCACGGCAAAATGCTGATGGAAATCCCGCAGATCGACTGGCGTGCGCGCGGGCAACACATAGTGGTACCGCTCGCGCCACGGTGTGTTGGTGACTTCGCAGACAATCGCTGCCAGTTGGCCGTCGGCTTCATGGCAATAAAAGAAACTCACCGGGTTGAACGACAAGCCCCAACTGCGCGCCTGGGTCAGCAGACACACCGAGCCTTGCGGCTCATGGCCAATGGCAATGCCGACCTGCTGGCGCACGGCATCGATCAGGCGCACGCCGCGACCGGTAAAACGCTTCAGGTAATCGGTTTCGCGAAACGAGAACGGCGCAAAACGACTGCGCCCCGCCAGTGGCGACAGCGCCAGCACGGCGTCCTGCTCGCTGAGATCGAGATAGAGCAAACCGATCTTGTAGCGGAATTCATGCTTGCGCGGCGAGAAACGCCGATGGCCGATCCAGCCGCTGTAGAGGGCGCTGTTCATAGGGTTTCCCCGAATGCGGCGGCCACACGCAAAGCGCTGACCACGCCGTCCTCATGGAAACCGTTGGCCCAATAGGCGCCGCAATAATGCGTGTGCAGCGCACCGTCGAGTTCCGCCCAGCGATTCTGCGCCGCCACCGCCGTGAGGCTGTATTGCGGATGGGCGTAGGTGAATTTCGCGAGCACCTTGTCCGGGCTGATGCCGGCGCTTTGATTGAGGCTGACGCAGAACGTGGTGTCGCTCTGAATGCCTTGCAGGATGTTCATGTCGTACGTCACGGCAGCATGGGTGTGGCCAGCGCCGCTGAGGCGATAGTTCCAGCTCGCCCACGCCAGTTTGCGCGTCGGCAGCAAACGCGTGTCGGTGTGCAGCACCACTTCGTTGTCGGCGTAGGGCAGGGCACCGAGGATTTCCCGTTCGGCATCGCTCGGCTCGGCCAGCAACTGCAGAGCCTGATCGCTGTGACAGGCGAAGACCACCTGATCGAAATGCTCGATGCCCGCCGGGCTGTGGATAACCACACCGTGTACGTCGCGATCCACTCGGTTGACCGGACAGTTGAGGCGGATCTTGTCTTTGAATGAAGCGGTCAATGGCGCGATGTAGGCGCTGGAACCGCCCTCGATCACTTGCCATTGCGGGCGATCGCTGACCGACAACAACCCATGGTTCTTGAAGAAGCGCACAAAGAACTGCAGGGGGAATTTGAGCATCTCGGCCATCGGCATCGACCAGATCGCCGCGCCCATCGGCACGATGTAGTGCAGGATGAAGCGCTCGCCGTAGTTGCCTGCTTTCAGGTAATCGTCGAGGGTCATGTCGCTGGAGATGCGCAGTTCGGCGAGGTCGCGCTGGGCTTCTTTGTTGAAGCGCAGAATGTCGCGCAACATGCCCCAAAACCCCGGCGAGAACAGATTGCTGCGCTGGGCGAACAGGCTGTTGAGGTTGTTGCCGTTGTATTCCAGGCCGGTGTCCGGATCGGTCACGGAAAAACTCATTTCCGTCGGTTTGAACGGCACGCCGAGCTGACCGAGCAGGCGAATGAAGTTCGGGTAGGTCCAATCGTTGAACACGATGAAGCCGGTGTCCACCGCGTACTGACGACCGTCGACCGTTACGTCCACCGTATGCGTGTGGCCGCCGACCCAGTCGCTGGCCTCGAACACGTGCACGTCATGTCGGCGATTGAGCAGGTGGGCGCAGGTCAGCCCGGCGATCCCGCTGCCGACGATAGCGATTTTCATGCTGGATCCCGCAGCGGTGGTGACTTGCGCACCATGCGCTTGCCAATCGCCAGTTGCAGACTGGCGGGGAGTTTCGACAGTGGCCACAGCGCCGCCATGAACAACGCCGGAAAGGCGATTTCCAATGGCCGGTCCTTGAGTTTGGCGAAGACATGTCGCGCCGCTTTATCCGCAGGCCAACTGAGCGGCATCGGGAAATCGTTCTTGGCGGTCAGCGGCGTTTCGACGAAACCGGGGCTGACGATGGTGACTTCAATGCCTTCATCCGCCAGATCGATGCGCAGCGATTCGAACAGGTAACGTAGTCCAGCCTTCGACGCGCCATAGGCTTCGGCCCGTGGCAGCGGCAGGTAGGTCACCGAACTGGCCACGCCGATCAGGTGCGGTGCGGTGCCTTTGCGCAGCAACGGCAGGGCGGCTTCGATGCAATAGCTGCTGGCGAGCAGATTGGTGCGCACCACGTGCTCGATGATCGAGGCGTCGAACTGCTTGGCATCAACGTATTCACAGGTGCCGGCGTTGAGAATCACCGAGTCGAGCGAGCCCCAGACTTCAGCGATCTGCTCGCCGATTTCGCGCACGGTCTGGCTGTTGGTCAAATCTCCCGGCACCACCAATACCTGTCCGGGGTAGCGTTGCGACAAGACTTTGAGCGCCGCGACCGAGCGCGAACTCACCGCCAGGTGTGCGCCGGATTTCAGAATCTCTTCAGCCAAGGCTGCGCCGATGCCAGTGCTGGCCCCGGTCAACCAATAACGCCGTGGAGGTGTACGACTCATCCCATTCTCCTTTTTAGCCAAGTGATCACCCGGCCCAATACGGGTACATGCTCATACAACAACGCCCCGGCATCGAAGTAATCCCGGTGGCGATAAACCTTGTCGCGCCAGAGCAGATGCGAGCAACCGCTGACGCGAATCACCTGGCCACCCGCCAGGCGCGGGTGTCTGTAACTCATGACCCAACGCAGGTAGCCTTCGCCTTCGGTGATCTGGTCGAAGCCGTGAAAGTCGAAACGCAGCTCGCTGACATTGGCATACAACTGTTCAAAGTAACCACGTAACTGCCCCAGCCCTTGCACCTCGTGCAGCGGGTCGGTGAAATGAATGTCCTCGCTGTACAGCTCGCCCAGCCGATGCAGGTTGTCTTTGTTCAACTCGCCAAACTGGCGGGCAAAGCGGCGCAGGAATTCACTCATCGCCATCTCCCATCGTCGTGCGCGAGGGCAGGTTCTTGAATGCGGTGAGGGCACGATCACGCGAGGCGCTGAGGTTAACGATCGGCGACGGATAATCGGCGACGCCAAACAGTCCGCCAAGATGCGCCGGATTGTGTATTTCCTTTTTGTTAAGCCCGGCCAGTTCCGGCAGCCAGTGCTTGATGAACAGGCCTTCGCTGTCGAATTTTTCCGACTGGCTCAACGGATTGAAAATGCGGAAGTACGGCGCCGAATCAGTGCCGGTCGATGAACTCCACTGCCAGCCGCCGTTGTTCGCTGCCAGGTCGCCGTCGATCAGGTGACGCATGAAGAAGCGTTCGCCCTCGCGCCAATCGATCAACAGGTTCTTGGTCAGGAACATCGCCACCACCATGCGCAGACGGTTGTGCATCCAGCCGGTTTCGAGCAGTTGGCGCATCGCCGCGTCGATGATCGGCAGACCGGTGCGCGCTTCCTGCCAAGCGGCGAGATCTTCCGGCGCGTCACGCCAGGCCAGCGCTTCGGTTTCCGGGCGGAAGGCGCGGTGGCGCGAAACCCGTGGATAGCCGACCAGAATGTGTTTGTAGAACTCGCGCCACAGCAGTTCGTTGATCCAGGTGACGGCGCCGACCTTGCCGCTCTCGAATTCGCCCTGATTGCTTTGCAACGCCGCGTGCAGGCATTGGCGCGGCGAAATCACGCCCGCCGCCAGATACGCCGAGAGCTGACTGGTGCCGGGTTTCGCCGGGAAGTCGCGTTCGCTTTGGTAGTAATCGATTTGCGCGTCGGTGAACGTATCGAGGCGGCGTCGGGCTTCTTGCTCGCCGGCCGGCCAAAGCGCTTGAAGGGATTCGCTCGGGGTGGCGAAGCCTTTGACAGAAGCCGGAATCGGATCGCTATCGATCGCCAGTTTTGCCTGTTTGCCGGGGGCTTTGACCAATGCCGGCATCGAGCGGTGCAGACGCTCGTAGCAGACCTTTCGGAATTGACTGAACACCTTGAAGTAGGTGCCGGTCTTGGTCAGCACGGTGCCGGGCTTGAACAGCAATTGATCGAGGTAGCTGTAAAAGTCGATGCCCTCGGCCTGCAGGGTTTCGGCCACCGCCGCATCGCGACGGCTTTCGTGGACGCCATATTCTTCGTTGACGTGAACCGCTTCGATCTTCAATTGCCGGCACAGCTTGAGCAATTCCGCCGGGGCCTGATCCCAGTGATTGGCGGTGCGGATCAACAAGGGAATGTGCAGTTCGCCGAGGCTGTTGCTCAGCTCATTGAGATTGCGCAGCCAGAAATCGACTTTGCACGCGGCGTCATCATGTTCCAGCCACTGCTGCGGGCTCAACAAGTACACGGCCACGGTCGGGCCGCGAGCTGCGGCGGCCGCTAGGGCGGTGTTGTCGAGTTGGCGCAAGTCGCTGCGCAGCCAGATCAATTGCATGAGCGTAAATCCATCATTAAATCAGCCCACGCTGAACGAGTGCCTGGTGCGCTGAAAGCAGATCTTCAGCCAGGAACGTATCAGCGATCTCGGTAGTTCTTACGGACAACTCGGCGTGGTGGATGCATACCGTTGGTCCGACAATCATTTTTGGACAACTGACGCCATTCAGCAGCTTCGGCAACTGCGCAAGGTTCATGGCTTTGCTGGAATACAGCAGTACGCCACGGGCCTGCAGGTGTTCGACGGTCAGCGCCAGTTCACCGGCCGGCAGCGGCCAGTCGAACACTTGCACCGGGCAATCGGCGCTGCTGATCAGCCACGCGCATAGCCACAGATGAGGTTCCAGTGTCAGGTCGGAGTGGTTGATCAACAGCAAGGGCGCAGCGTGCAACTGACGGTTGTTATGGTAGATGCGTGCGCCGAATTTGCTGCGCAACCAGGAAAAAAAGAACACCCGCTCCATCTGCGCACCGAACTGGCCTTGCCAGCGCTGCTCCAGTTCACTGAGCAGCGGCATGAGCAATTGCTCGCACAAGGTGCGCGGCGGGTAGAGCGCCATCGCTTGATTGACACTGTCGTCGAGGTTGCGTTCGTTGAGTTGAGTGACGGCGCCGAGCAGTGTCTGGCGCAGGCGCTGCCAATCGTTTTCCACCGATTCATTGAAGGCTTGCGGGGTGTCGAGCAGCGGCTTGACCTGACTCACCGCGACGCCACGGTTGAGCCAGGTGAGGATCGCCAGAATGCGCTGCACATGTTCCGCCGAATATAGCCGATGGCCCTTGGGCGTGCGTTGCGGCACGATCAGCCCGTAGCGGCGTTCCCACGCCCGCAGGGTGATCGCGTTGACGCCGGTCTGCCGCGCGACTTCGCGGATCGGCAGCCAACCGTCGTCGAGGGCTTTCTTGAAATCGGCGCCGAGGTCTTCCTGGGCGCTGGAGTCGAGTTTGTCGTTCATCAGATGGCGTTTCGCAGGCTGAGGTTTTCCGGATGCGGTTGCAGGTAAACCTGTTGCGCGATGTACGGATCGGGGTGTTGGCGAAAGTGATGCTTGAGCAGCGTCAACGGCACCACCAGCGGCACGATGCCTTGGCGGTACTGGTCGATGACGTGGACCATTTCCTGTTTGTCGTCGGCGCTGATCACTTGTTTCAGATAGCCGCTGATGTGCAGCAGCACGTTGCAGTGAGTGCCGCGAGTGGCGCATTTTTTCAACGCCGCCATCAGCTCGCTGAAATAGCGCGGGCCGAGTTCGTTGGGATCGGTATGCGCCATATTGCCCAGCAGTTTGCCCAGCGCTTTGTATTGCAGCGGGTTGTGCGCCATCAGTTGGTACTTGTAGCGCGAATGGAATTCGGTGAGGGCACGGCGGCTCAAGCCGTTGGCAAGCACTTGCTGCCAAGCGCTGTAGGCCAGCACGCGGGTGATGAAGTTCTCCCGCAGCACCGGATCGTTGAGGCGCCCGGCTTCTTCAACTGGCAAGTCCGGGTGTCGGGCACAGAAGGCTTCAGCATAAATTCCGCGCCCGCCGCCATTCACCGGGGCGCCGTTGGCGTGGTAGACCTTGACCCGTTCCAGCCCGCAGGACGGCGATTGCTGCATGAAGATGTAGCCGCAGATGTCATTGAGTTCACCGGCCATTTTTTCGCCATATTCAGCCAGTGGCTGAGTGACGTTGATCGACGGATTGACCGTGCCGATGGCTTGCGGATGGTCGGGATGACCGACGAGGCGGATCGGCTCTCGTGGAATGCCCAAGCCAATCGCGACTTCCGGGCAGACCGGAGCAAATTCGAAATATTCAGTGAGGGTACGGCTGCACAGGCGCGATTCCTTGTGCCCGCCGTTGTAGCGCACTTCGGCACCCAACAGACAGGCGCTGATGGCGATTTTCGGTTTGGCGGCAGGCAGGGCAAGCATAGGCACCTCGAATCTAAACCTGTACAGAGTGCAATCTCTGTACAACATTGGCTTAGCATAGATTCAAAGGTGTACAAGTCAAATTTTTTGTATAACTTTTTGAATTGGGATGCGATCTCTGTAGGGTTTATTGCCAACCCAATAACCAGTGCTCGCTGTTCTTGAGAATCTGCCAATCAAGCCGTTCAGCACGTTTGGTCAGCACCGCCTGCAATTCGACTTCCAGCACCGTGCCTTCCTCATCTCGGAACAGCTCGGTGACCAGAAAGTGCTTTTCGCGATTCTGCGGGAGGGCTGCTGTCCATTTCGACAGCAGCAATTTGCGCGGATTGATGCGGTTCATTGCAGGTGTTCGTGCAAACGACGCGCAGCCTCCTGACCACTCAGCCAGGCACCCTCCACGCGCCCCGACAGGCACCAGTCGCCACAGGCATACAAGCCTAGATCGGCATCGGCCAGCGTGCCCCATTCGTGGCCCGTCGCGGGTCGCGCATAGAGCCAGCGGTGGGCGAGGCTGAAGCTTGGCGCCGGCATCGCGCTGTGCAGCAATTCGGCGAACGCGCCGTGCAGATGCTCGATCACCGCTTCCTTGGACAGGTCGATGTGTTGCCGGCTCCACGCGCTGGTGGCGTGCAGCACCCAGGTGTCGAGGGTGTTGTCGCGCCCCGGTTTACTGCGGTTGCGCGCCAGCCAGTCGAGTGGGCTGTCCTGCACGAAGCAGCCTTCGATTGGCGTATCCAGTGGTGTTTCGAAAGCGAGGGCAACGGCCCAGGTCGGGTCCATTTTCACCCCGGCGGCGGCACCGGCGAGTTTCGGTGCGGCGGCCAGCAGTGCAGTGGCTTGCGGCGCGGGTGTGGCGATCACGACGTGGCTGAAGGGACCATGCGTGAAGCCCTCGGCGTCCTGCAGGTGCCAATGCTCTTCACCGCGAAACACTTCGGTGATGCGACAGGCGAAATGCACTTCCAGGCCATCGAGCAAGCCACGGGTGATGGCGCTCATGCGCGGCGCACCGACCCAGCGGGTCTGCTCGTCCGGCGACAGGTTCAGTTGCCCGCCCTGATAGGTGTAGAGCTGCGGCGTCCACTCGGCGACCCAGCCCTGACTTTGCCAACGCTGCACCTCGGTGACGAAGCGGCGGTCGCGGGCGGTGAAATATTGCGCGCCCATGTCCAGCGAGCCGGCGTCGCTGCGCTTGCTCGACATGCGCCCGCCGCTGCCGCGGCTTTTATCGAACAGTTGCACGGTATGCCCGGTCTCTGTCAAAGCCTGGGCGGCGGAGAGCCCGGCGATGCCGGTGCCGATGATTGCGATAGGTACAGTCATAGGGGCCTCGTTTACCTTTCTGTACAGACTACGCCGTGGATGAAACCTGTACAATTTTGTTTTTTGGTATAACTTCTAGCGTTCTCGTTCTGACAGCTTGGCCTATGGTTAAACAATAGAGCCTGCCCGATAGAAAAGATCCCTGCTTTTAAAAATAGACTAGTGATCCGGGTTAAACGCCACGCGAGGAAGATGTCATGCACATATTGCTGACCGGCGGTACTGGTTTGATCGGACGTCAGCTCTGCCGACACTGGTCAGGGCAGGGGCATCGGCTGACGGTGTGGAGCCGTAAACCGGAGAAAGTCGCAAAGATTTGCGGCGCGCAAGTGCGCGGTATTGCCCGTCTTGAAGACTTGGGCGACGAGCCCGTGGACGCGATCGTCAATCTGGCGGGCGCACCGATTGCCGATCGGCCGTGGACCCATCGACGCAAAGCGTTGTTGTGGAGCAGCCGCATCACCCTGACGGAGTCCTTGCTGGCGTGGCTGGAAACCCGATCACAGAAACCGGCACTGCTGATTTCCGGTTCGGCGATCGGTTGGTACGGCGATGGCGGTGAGCGCGAACTCACAGAAGAATCGCCGCCAGTAATCGACGATTTCGCCAGTCAGTTGTGCATCGCCTGGGAAGAAACCGCGCAACGTGCCGAGGGTCAAGGCGTTCGTGTGGTGCTGGTGCGAACCGGGTTGGTGCTGTCGGCCGAGGGCGGCTTTTTGTCGCGGTTGTTGCTGCCGTTCAAGCTCGGTCTGGGCGGGCCTTTGGGCAATGGCCGGCAGTGGATGCCGTGGATTCATATCAACGATCAAATCGCCCTGATTGATTTTCTTCTGCACCGCGAGCAAGCCACTGGTCCTTATAATGCGTGCGCGCCGCACCCTGTGCGCAATCGCGAATTTGCCAAGACGCTGGGCAGCGTTCTGCACCGCCCGGCGTTCATGCCGATGCCGACCCTGGCGCTGAAGGTCGGCCTCGGCGAGATGTCTTTGTTGTTGCTCGGCGGTCAAAAGGCTCTGCCGGCACGCTTGCTGGAAGCGGGTTTCACTTTCCAGTTCACGGATTTACGCGCGGCCCTGGACGATCTCTCCAGCCGCCTCTGAAATAGGACGTTGCATGACCGATCACGCTTTGCTTCTGGTCAACCTGGGTTCCCCGGCCTCCACCTCGGTGGCCGACGTGCGCAGCTACCTCAATCAATTTCTGATGGACCCGTACGTGATCGACCTGCCATGGCCGGTGCGGCGGCTATTGGTGTCGTTGATCCTGATCAAGCGCCCGGAGCAATCGGCCCACGCCTATGCGTCGATCTGGTGGGAGGAGGGCTCGCCGCTGGTGGTGCTCAGCCGTCGTCTGCAACAGCAGATGAAAGCGCAGTGGACCCAGGGCCCGGTAGAACTGGCGATGCGTTACGGCGAGCCATCGATTGAAACCTGCTTGCTCAAACTGGTCGCGGCGGGGCACAAGCGCATTACGCTCGCGCCGCTTTATCCACAGTTCGCCGACAGCACCACGACCACGGTGATCGAAGAAGCCAAACGGGTGATCCGCGAGAAGAAGCTCAGCGTGCAATTGTCGGTACTGCAACCGTTCTACGATCAGCCGGAATACCTTGAAGCGCTGGTTGAAAGCGCCAAGCCGCATTTGCAGCAGGATTACGATCACTTGCTGCTGAGCTTCCACGGCTTGCCTGAGCGGCATCTGACCAAGCTTGATCCGACCGGCAATCATTGTTTCAAGAACGAGGATTGCTGCAAGAACGCCTCGCCTGCGGTCATGGCGACCTGTTATCGCGCGCAATGCCTGCGCACGGCGGCGCTGTTCGCTGAGCGCATGGGCCTGCCGGATGGCAAGTGGTCGGTGTCGTTTCAATCACGCTTGGGCCGGGCGAAATGGATCGAACCGTACACCGAAGCGCGGCTGGATGAGCTGGGTAAAAGCGGTGTGAAGAAGTTGCTGGTGATGTGCCCGGCGTTTGTTGCCGATTGCATCGAGACACTGGAAGAGATTGGTGATCGCGGCAAGGAACAGTTCCGCGAAGCGGGGGGCGAGGAATTGGTGCTGGTGCCGTGCCTGAATGACGACCCGCATTGGGCGAAAGCCTTGGCGACTCTCTGCGAACGAGCACCGCTGGCGTTGTGATGATCGTTCCCACGCTCTGCGTGGGAATGCAGCCCGTGACGCTCCGCGTCACTGGACGCGGAGCGTCCCTAGAGGCGTTCCCACGCAGAGCGTGGGAACGATCACTCAGGCTTTAGATCAGCGGCTCATCCGCCTTCTTGTTCTTCCAGCCGTCATTGCCCGGCAGAATCAGGTTCAGCGCAATCGCTACCACCGCGCACAGCGCGATGCCTTTGAGGCCGAAGTCGTCTGGACCGGTGCCGGTGCCGACCAGCACACCGCCAATCCCGAACACCAACGTCACCGAGACGATCACCAGATTGCGCGCTTCGCCCAAATCGATCTTGTGACGGATCAGGGTGTTCATCCCCACCGCCGCGATCGAACCGAACAGCAGGCACAGAATCCCGCCCATCACCGGCACCGGAATGCTTTGCAGCAGCGCGCCGAACTTGCCGATGAACGCCAGGGTGATGGCGAAAACCGCCGCCCAGGTCATGATTTTCGGGTTGTAGTTCTTGGTCAGCATCACTGCCCCAGTCACTTCGGCGTAGGTCGTGTTTGGCGGGCCGCCGAACAGGCCGGCAGCGGTGGTAGCAATGCCGTCACCGAGCAGGGTGCGATGCAGGCCCGGCTTCTTCAGGTAATCACGACCGGTCACGCTACCCACGGCAATCACGCCGCCGATGTGCTCGATGGCCGGAGCCAGTGCCACCGGAACGATGAACAGAATCGCCTGCCAGTTGAACTCCGGCGCGGTGAAGTGCGGAATCGCAAACCAGGGCGCAGCGGCAATCTTCGCGGTGTCGACCACGCCGAAATAGAACGACATGGCAAACCCGACCAGTACGCCGGAGATGATCGGCACCAGACGGAAGATGCCTTTGCCGAACACCGCCACGATCAACGTGGTCAGCAGCGCTGGCATCGAGATCAGCATCGCGGTCTGGTAGTGGATCAATTCGGAACCGTCGCCAGCCTTGCCCATCGCCATGTTCGCGGCAATCGGCGCCATGGCCAGACCAATGGAAATGATCACCGGACCAATCACCACCGGCGGCAGCAGACGATCGATGAATCCGGTGCCTTTGATCTTCACGGCCAGGCCGAGGAAGGTGTAGACGAAACCGGCCGCCATCACGCCGCCCATGGTCGCGGCGAGGCCGAACTGGCCCTTGGCGAGAATGATCGGGGTGATGAAAGCGAAGCTCGACGCCAGAAACACCGGCACCTGACGCCCGGTGACGATCTGGAACAGAATCGTCCCCAGACCTGCGGTAAACAGTGCCACGTTCGGGTCCAGGCCCGTGATCAGCGGCATCAGCACCAAAGCGCCGAAAGCCACGAACAGCATCTGGGCGCCGGACAGCACCGTGCGCCAGAGCGGATCGTTGAACTCTTGCTGCATGGTTACGCGTCCTTCTGCTTGGTGCCGAAGATCTTGTCACCGGCGTCGCCAAGTCCAGGAATGATGTAGCCGTGCTCGTTCAAGCGCTCATCGATGGACGCGGTGTAGATGGTCACGTCCGGGTGAGCTTTTTCGACGGCAGCAATGCCTTCCGGCGCGGCAACCAGCACCATCGCGCGGATGTCTTTGCAGCCTGCCTTTTTCAGCAGGTCGATGGTCGCAACCATCGAGCTGCCGGTGGCGAGCATCGGGTCGATGATCATCGCCAACCGTTCGTCGATTTCCGGAACCAGTTTTTCCAGATAGGTGTGCGCTTGCAGGGTTTCTTCGTTGCGGGCGACGCCCACCGCGGAAACCTTGGCCCCCGGGATCAGGCTCAGCACGCCTTCCAGCATGCCGATGCCGGCGCGCAGGATCGGCACGACGGTGATCTTCTTGCCGGCGATCTTCTCGACCGACACGGTGCCGCACCAGCCTGCAATATCGTAGGACTCCAGCGGCAAATCTTTTGTAGCTTCATAGGTCAACAGGGCGCCGACTTCCTGAGCGAGCTCACGGAAGTTCTTGGTGCTGATATCGGCGCGGCGCATCAGGCCGAGTTTATGACGGATCAGCGGATGGCGGATCTCGAGGATGGGCATGGAAAAACTCCGGCGGCGGGCAAAAAAACCGGCCTAGATTAATCTATCCGAGGGTGATGTCCTATAGGACATTCTGTACGTTAGTCCATAAAGGCTTGATTCGACCGCGCTAGATGCGTACCTTTGCCCGCTTTTCGCGGTTATACCCCCCGCCAACCACCCCCCCGGAGAGCGCCATGTCCGCTGATCTCGAGCATATCCGTCAAGTCATGCGAGAGGCTGACTGCCTGTACACCGAAGCTGAAGTCGAAGCGGCCATCGCCCGTGTCGGTGCACACATCAACGAACAACTGGCTGACAGCAACCCGGTGGTGTTCTGTGTGATGAACGGCGGTCTGATCTTCTCCGGCAAACTGCTGACGCATCTGCACTTCCCGCTGGAAGCCTCGTACCTGCACGCGACCCGTTATCGCAACGAAACCAGCGGTGGCGACCTGTTCTGGAAAGCCAAGCCGGAAGTCTCGTTCATCGACCGCGACGTGCTGATCATCGACGACATCCTCGACGAAGGTCACACCCTGGGCGCGATCATCGACTTCTGCAAACACGCCGGCGCGCGCAAAGTGCACACCGCCGTGCTGATCGACAAGGATCACGACCGCAAAGCACGTCCTGACCTGAAAGCCGATTTCGTCGGCCTGCCGTGCATCGACCGCTACATCTTCGGTTACGGCATGGACTACAAAGGCTACTGGCGCAACGCCAACGGGATCTTTGCCGTTAAAGGCATGTAATCCGCGCTTCGATCTAAATGTGGGAGCGAGCTCGCTCCCACAGTTGTTTTGTGTGTGCTGATCCATCCGCGATACCCATGCTAGAGTGCTCGGCCCCGCCCTCCGGAGCCTGTCATGCGCCTCTTGATCCGCAGCTTCGCCGCCCTGTTGCTGACCCTCAGCCTGCCGCTGTCCGCCGCGCCGATGCACAGCCAATTCCTGCCGCCCGACGATCTGACCGTGCGCGACGCCGAACCTGAACAGCAACAACTGCTGCAGGTCACCGATTATTCCGTGGTGGTCGGTGCGCAGCGCCAGTCCAACCAGCAACCGATCCCGGTCACCTCACCGCTGCTGATCCGCCTCAAGGGCAAATCCCTGAACAAAGGCGCGACGATCGCTCAAGTCTTGGTGAATTTCGACGGCGAAAGCAAAAGCCTGAAAAAGCCGATCTACGACGACAAGAACAAAACCCTGACGCTGTTTTACCCGCTGGCCCAATACCGCGTGATCATCGATCTGCTGCGCAATGACACCGTGTATGTGCAGTTCCTCAGTTACGCCAACGGCCATATCTGGGCCGATTTGCACACCGGGGCGGTGCGATCGCGTTGAGCCGGGCGGCCGGGCAGGGGTAAACTGCCCGCCCCGTGTAATGTCTGCGAGCTGGAGTCGGCAATGCGTAAAGATAAGAAACAAGTGATTGGTGACGAGATCGGCGATGAGCAGATCAAGCTGTTCCTCGATTTTGAGCCGGTCGACGCCACTTCGCCGTCGCTGCACAAACTGATCAAGGCTTACCGTGGCCTGCGTATCGATGACTTCGAGCGCTTTCTGGGCTTCTTCGTTGAGGCTGGCTACGACGTTGATGGCAAGGACGAGCAGGGCAAGACCTTCGTTGATCTGATCGCCGATCAGCGCAACGCCCCGGAATACATCGAGCTGATCGAAAAGTCCCGCACCTGAGACTTTTCCCAAGCATAAAAAAACGCCCCGCACTCACTGAGTACGGGGCGTTTTTTATGCGGCGGGATCAAGCGTAGCTTGGGGTCTCGCTGCTTTCTTCAACCAGTTCCAGCGCGATGTTGTTCTGCGTGTTGATCTTGCGATACAGAGCAGCATCAGTTTCCAGGACCTTTTCACGGGCCGGGAAAATCTCGGCCAGTTTGCCGGCCCACTCGCCTTTGGCCTTGGCCGGGAAGCACTTCTCGATCAGCTCAAGCATGATCGAAACGGTCACCGACGCACCCGGCGAAGCGCCGAGCAGGGCGGCGAGGGAACCGTCCTTCGCCGACACCAGTTCGGTACCGAACTGCAGGATGCCGCCCTTTTTCGGATCTTTCTTGATGATCTGTACCCGTTGGCCGGCCACTTCCAGGCGCCAGTCTTCGGCTTTCGCCTCTGGGTAGAAACGGCGCAGGGAATCCAGACGCTGTTCCATCGATTGCATGACTTCGCTGACCAGGTACTTGGTCAGGTCCATGTTGTTTTTCGCCACGGCCAGCATCGGCCCGATGTTGCCGGCGCGAACCGACAGCGGCAGGTCCATGAAGGAACCGTGCTTGAGGAACTTGGTAGTGAAACCGGCGTATGGCCCGAACAGCAGGGATTTCTTGCCGTCGACCACGCGGGTGTCGAGGTGCGGCACCGACATCGGTGGCGAACCTACAGCGGCCTGGCTGTACACCTTGGCCTGGTGCTGTTTGACCACTTCCGGGTTGTCGCAACGCAGCCACTGTCCACTGATCGGGAAGCCGCCGAAGCCTTTGCTTTCTTCGATGCCCGAAGCCTGCAGCAACGGCAGTGCCGCGCCGCCAGCGCCGAGGAAGACGAACTTGGCGTCGACTTCACGGGTGTTGCCGTTGTTGACGTCTTTGATGCTGACGGTCCAGCCGGCGCCGTTACGCCTGAGGCCAGTGACGCGCTTGCAGTATTTGACTTGCGTGTCCGGGGCGCTGGTCAGGTGCTTGAGCAACTGATTGGTCAGCGCGCCGAAGTTGACGTCGGTGCCGTTCATCACGCGGGTCGCAGCGAGAACTTCGTCCGGCGAGCGGCCCGGCATCATCAGCGGCATCCACTCGGCCATCTTGGCCTTGTCTTCGGTGTACTCCATATCGGAGAACGCGTGATGCTTGTGCAGGACGTCGAAACGTTCCTTGAGGAAGGAAACGCCGCTGTCACCTTGCACGAAGCTGAGGTGCGGCACCGGGCTGATGAAGGATTTGCACGAGCCGAAGGTGCCTTTCTTGGTCAGGTACGACCAGAACTGCTTAGACACCTCGAACTGGGTGTTGATGTGCACGGCTTTCTTGATGTCGACGGTGCCATCGGCAGCCTGCGGCGTGTAGTTCAGCTCGCACAGACCGGCGTGGCCGGTACCGGCGTTGTTCCACGGATTGGAACTCTCGGCGGCACCGGAATCCATCAGCTCGACGACTTCCAGCTTGATCGCGGGGTCGAGCTCTTTGAGCAGAACGGCGAGGGTGGCACTCATGATGCCGGCCCCAACCAGAACTACGTCGACTGCTTCGTTATGCGCCATTTAACGCGTCTCCAAAATCTGCAGCACCAAATTGTCGGCATGGCTGCCAGGCGTTCCGGGACAGGTCAGTGGTGTCCGGGCTATCCGTGGTCAGGTTCGCCATGTCCGAATCTTCGCAATTTTTCGCAACTTCGACGGACGTATGCGGCTTGGCTTTCAAGAGCTCCATGAACTCATTTCAGCACGCAGCTGGCAATTCGACTTATGGTCGAGACATCCGTTTTTGTGCAACCAAATCCGTAGCGGACAGGCTTCAGGCTCCGATATTCGAGGTATACCCGGTCCTGTGTCGTTGGGCTGTTCCAGACGCTAATGGTGCATGTTCAGACGCAAAACTTTTCATTTGCTCGCCACACTCTTGTGAAGTTGTGAAAACCCGTTTTTTTCACGCTCTTTTGAAGACGTGAACCTCAAAAAGGGCTGTCACAGCCTGGCACCGTGCCCGCAGGGGCAAAAACAACGCGATGGCCGAGCGTCATGACAGCTCTGCAGATTCGCGAAAAGCGGGGTTTTTGCCGGAAGAACAGGCAAGCGCGCCAACTTCACTCGATCTGTGTGGGCGGCTCTCTGTGGGCGATTTTGGGTGTCGATGCATGCGCATTGACGCTGTTGCGGGGCCCGATCAGGAGACGTCCTTATAATCGGGGGGAGATTGTATCGAAGAAATGCGGGGAGTTGGTCGTGTTTAATGACTTTTATTAGGCATCCGGTCAGATGCTCAACATCGCTTGCACCCGTGCGCGGGGCTGCGACGCTATGACGCGGGCGCTGGCGGGCAATGGCTGGTGCAACCAGTTGAGGCGGATTTCTTCGATTTCCACCCAACCGTCGCCCATCGGTTGCAGGCTGCATTGCTTGAATGCCTGGCAATGGCCGTTGCGGTCGAGCAGGGCGAAGCTGCGATGCAGCGGACGAGGGGCGAACAACGAGATCAGATAACGCATGGCTGAGTACCTTGTGGGGGACTGATTGCAAGGTTGCCAATGCGCCGTGACGTGAAGGTGTATGGCGGGTGAACAATCTGTGACAGGAACCGCTTTCGACGGGGTTTGTCAGACATTTCAGTATTCGCTGTCGGGCGCTGGTTACCCGCAGTGGCCCACCGCTATACTGCCGGCCTGTTTGTGCCTGATTCTGGAGAGAAGAGCATGTTGCAACGCCTGTTGTTCGGTTTGATCACTGTGGCCGGTTTGACCCTGGCCGGCTGCGCCCACAGCCCGCAACAACTGAACCCGGAGCCGAAGCTGACCACCCAGCTGCCTGCGGTCGGTCGTGGCCAGCCTGTTGTTGTGCGTGTAGTCGACGGTCGTCCGTCGCCAACCCTCGGTACCCGTGGCGGTCTGTACCCTGAGACCAGCGCCATCACCGTGCAGCGCGAGCAGATCCTGCCGAAGTTGCAGGCTCAGGCTGAAGCCGCCGTGCGCCTGCTCGGTTTCACCCCGACCAACAACGCGCCGAATGCGCCACAGCTGACCGTGACCCTCGCCGAGCTGAAATATCAGTCGCCGAAAGAAGGCATGTACGTGACTGAAGCCACCATCGGCGCGACCTTCCGCTCCGACGTGCAGAACGCTAACCGCCGCTACAGCGGCCGTTATGGCGCGTCGCTGGACCAGCGTTTCGGCATGGCGCCGAACCAGGAAACCAACACCAAACTGGTCAGCGATGTGTTGAGCGATGCGCTGACACGTCTGTTCAAGGACCCGACAGTGGGTCAGGTGCTCGCCGAGTAAGCTTTCGGTTGATGCAAAAAAGCCCGGGGCCAGTGATGGTTCCGGGCTTTTTTATGCAGATCGATTCCCTGTAGAAGCTGCCGAAGGCTGCGATCTTTTGATCTTAAACCCCACATCAAAAGATCGCAGCCTTCGGCAGCTCCTACACGGGGAGTTTCATTCAGGCAGCCTGGGAATAGAAGTCGAGCACGCTGACGCCGGTCAGCAAATCCGTCTCGGGCAAATCCGCATGTTGATGCCCGCCCAGCGCGCAATACACCAGCCAATGGCGATCCTGAACATTGAAGGCGAGGCTGCCGACCAGGCTTTGCTGTTCGTCGTAAGGAGTGATGAGGTACAGGCGATCCTGGTTTTCAGCGTGAAGCATGTCGCGTTCCATGTGCGTTTCGAGGCGCGCATCTTGGTTTATCCACATGACGAAGCCGTGACACAGGACAGCCATCGGTCGATTGTCATGTAATTTGTCGCAAAGGCTGGGGCAGGGCACTCCGGTTTCGGTAGAATCCGCGCCGCGGTCGTCGATCTGGCGCCTGCCATACCGGTTTAGATAGAGGTCTGTGATGTCGCTGCACTTGATGACGCTGTTTACCGCCCATCCCGCCAAATTGATCAACCTGCTGGCGCTGCTCTTGGCGTTTCCAGGCAGTTGGCTGCTGCACGCGACTCGCCGCCGTGAACAACGCGCCATGGCCAGTATCGCCGCGCAGCGCCAGGCACAGCCCAATGCCGAACCGCTGCTGGACTGGGCGACCCTGCGCATGAACCGGTTTTTCTATCGTTTCGGTTTTGCCTGCCTGGCTCTGGCCTTGATCGTTTCCTGGATCAGCACGCGCTTCTAAAAGCTTCAGGCAAAAAAAAACGGCGCCCGAGGGCGCCGTTTTTGCGTCTGTTGATACCGGTTACAACGGCAACCCGGCCTTCACGCGATACTGATTACGCACCGGCGTCGCATATTGCAGCACCAGAAACGGACGATGCTCCTGCGGGCAAGCGTCCAGTCGGCTCTGCCACTCTTCCTGCGCTTTGGCCAGTTCATCCGCCGGGAACACCTCGGCAGCCTTCGGCACAGTCAGTTGCGGATCGGCATCGGCCCACTGCGCGTACGCCAGGTAATGCACCGGGAACAAGCGGTAGCCGCCGAGAATCTGCTTGTCCATCTCGACCGCCAATTGCTTGGTGTCTTCGAACAACTCAGTGATGGGCGGTGCAAAGTTCACGTGCACCCGGCCCTTGTAACCGGTGATGCCCTTGGCAATGCTCACGTCATCTTCGCCCGGCGCTTTCGCGTAGGTGCCGGTGGTGGCGCGGATGTACAGCTCGCGGGCCTTGGCCTGGTCGCACGGGTCGTATTCGTAGCTGATCGACACCGGGGTGAGGTTCAGCGACTGAATGACTTCGCCGAACGGCTCATCCTTGCGGCTCATGTGGAACATCTTGAGGATCGCCGACTCGGTGCGGTCGTCGCCATCCTTCGCCCGACCTTCAGCCTGGGCTATCCAGATCGAGGCGCAATCATTGCGGATCGAATGGTTGATGTACGCCGACAACAGTTGATACGCGGCCATTTTCTCGCGACGGCCGGTGATCGAACGGTGGACGATGAAGCTCTTGTTCAAACGCATCAGGTCGCTGACAAACGGCTTCTGCAGCAGGTTGTCGCCGATCGCGATGCGCGGTGTCGGCAGGCCGGCGTGGTACACAGCGTAGTTGACGAAGGCCGGGTCCATCACGATGTCGCGGTGGTTGGCGATGAACAGATAGGCGCTGCCGGACTTGAATTGCTCGACACCGGTGTAGGTCACGCCGTCGGTGGCGCGCTCGATGGTGTGGTCGACGTAGGACTCGACCTTGTCCTGCAACGTCGCCACCGACGTCACGTCGGCGAACTCACGACGCAGCCGATGGGCTATAAGTGGTTTGAGCATCCAGCCGAAGGCACCGGCAAAACGCGGGAAGCGGAAGTGGGTGAGGATATCTAGAAACGCCTTGTCGCCGAGCAGTCTTGCCAGTACCACAGGTACTTCGCTGTCGTCGTAAGGTCGGATGGCATCGAATTCGCCCATCATGCTCTCTTGTTGGAAACGGCTAGGGTAAGTAAAGGTTTTGATCGAAAACCAACGGGGCACGGTCTGAAAAAGTAGCCAGACAAAAATAGCCCTGCAAATAGACCGGCGATTATACGCACAAGTCACTTGGGAGACCGCGATGCTGGAAACCGCTCAGTATGATTGTCCTTATTGTGGGGAGGTTGTTGAGACGACGGTGGACCTGTCTGGCGGCGATCAGACCTATATCGAAGACTGTCAGGTGTGTTGCCGGCCAATCACGTTCGTCTTGCAGGTCCATGGAGAGGATTGGTTTCTGGAAGTCTTCAGCGAAAACGAGTGAGGCGCGCCCATGCAGCGAATCTACGAGCCGGAAAACCTGATGGAAGGGGAAATGCTCAAGGGCATGCTCGCCAGCGAAGGCATCGAGGCGCACTTGATTGGCCGCGATTTGCTCGGCGGCACCGGGGAGTTGCCGATCTTCGGCCTGTTGGGGCTGTCGGTCGACAACGATCAGGCCGAATATGCCCGAGAGTTGATCACCGCGTACAATGCCGCGCTGCCGCTGCCCGGCGATGAACCGGAGAGTTTCCCCGGGACGCTGGTCTGTTAGGCTGACGATCGTTTTATTTAGAGTCTTGTTGCCCCATGTGTGGACGTTATGCCCTGTTTCGCTGGAACCGCGAGTTTGCGGCCCTGCCAGGTTTTCCCGCCGATCAGCAGGCGCAGTGGAACATTTCCCCCAATGATTCGGTGTTGATGTTGCGTGCCGGTGAAGATGGCGAGCGCACCTTGGCGCGAGCGCGCTGGGGGCTGACACCGCCGTGGCTGACCGATCTGTCGAAAACCCCGGCGCATGCCCGGGCCGAAACCGTGGCCGAGCAACCGATGTTCCGCGAGGCGCTGCGCCAGCGTCGCTGCCTGCTGCCAGCCAATGGTTTTTACGAATGGCGAGGCACCCAACGCAAACGCCCGTACTGGCTGACGCCGGGGGAGGGCTCATCGCTGTTTTTCGCAGCGATCTGGGAGGCGTATCCGGTGCAGGAGCAGGTCTGGTTGAGTACGGCGGTGATCACTCAGCCCGCGTCGAGTCAGCGCCGTCCGCTGATTCTCGATGAGGCGGGGCAAGCGGCGTGGCTCGATCCCGAGACGCCGCTGCATGTGTTGCAGGGTTTGCTGGCCAGTGAACCGGCGGCGTTGCGCGAGCGGGTGCTGGCGAATCTGATCAATGATCCGAAGCTCAACGGGCCGGAGTGTCTGACCCCGGGTTGATGCATTGCCTACTCGCGATAAGGTTCGAAAAACCTTCCGACGTCTTCAGACCTTGAACTGATTGATCAACCGCCGCTGTTGCTCCGCCAGTTTGGTCAGATCGGCACTCGCCGAACTCGACTCATCCGCGCCGCCCGCCACTTCATTGGCCACTTGGCCGATATTGATCACATTGCGGTTGATGTCATCCGCCACCGCGCTCTGCTCTTCCGCCGCACTGGCGATCTGCGTGTTCATGTCATTGATTACCGACACCGCCTGGGTAATCGTCTCCAGCGCCTCGGCCGCTTTCGCCGCGTGCTGCACGCTTTGGTCGGTGCGGTTCTGGCTGTCTTCCATGACCCGTACGACATCGCGGGTGCCCTGTTGCAGTTGCTGAATCATGCTCTGGATTTCTTCGGTGGCCTTCTGCGTCTTTTGCGCCAGGTTGCGCACCTCGTCCGCCACCACGGCAAAACCACGACCCTGCTCGCCCGCGCGGGCCGCTTCAATCGCCGCGTTCAACGCGAGCAAATTGGTCTGCTCGGCGATCCCGCGAATCGCCGTGAGAATCGCGTTGATGTTCTCGCTGTCCTTGGCCAGGGTCTGCACCACGCCCACCGCTTTGCCGATTTCCAGCGCCAGCACGCCAATCGAGTTAGACGTATCGCGGACGATCTGCATGCCCTGACTCGCCGCCTGATCGGCATGGCTGGCCGCTTGCGCCGCCTGCGTCGCGTTGCGCGCCACGTCCTGGGCTGTGGCGGTCATTTCCTGCACGGCGGTGGCGACCTGATCGATCTCGGCCATTTGTTTCTGGATGCCGATGTTGGTGCGAATGGCGATGTCAGCGGTGTGTTCCGAGGAATCGCTGACGCTCTGCACCGACGTCACCACTTGCGTGATCATTGCCTGCAACTTGCTCAGGAAGGTATTGAAGCCTTTGGCAATCGAGCCCAGTTCATCGCTGCGATCACTGCTCAGGCGCCGAGTCAGATCGCCATCGCCCTTGGCGATGTCATCGAGCATCGCCACCATTTGTTTCAACGGTCGGGCGATGCCATGGCCGACCAGCCAGATCACCAACAGGCCGATGCCCGCAATGATCAAACCGACCATGGCCATGCCGAAGGTGTCGGATTTGCGCTGGGCCTCAAGATCCCCCTGCAGCTTTTGCAGATCCGCCATCACCGCGTTGAGCGGCAACTGCAGCATCAGCGTCCAGCGCGCGTCGGTCTGGCCGAGCCCGAACGGCAGGTACAACTCGATGCGGCCCTTGTCCTTGTTCACCGAGTAAGTCACTTCGCCGCGCTTGAGATTGGCCAGATTGGCAATCTGCTCGGCGTCGAGAATATCGCTGACTTTTTCGCCGAATTTGCTCGGGTCCTGGGTGTAGGCGACGATTCGGCTGTTGCCGCCGATCAGGGCCATTTGCCCGGCACCGCCATACAGTTTCTGGTTGGCGGCCAGAAGCATTTCCTGAATGAAGTTCACCGACAGGTCGGCGCCGACGATGCCTTGGAACGTGCCGTTGAGCATGATCGGTTCAATGAACGAGGCGAGCATGACGATCTTGTCGCCGACCTTATAAGGCGCCGGATCGATCACGCAGGCTTTTTTGCTTTCCTTCGAGCACAGGTAGTACTCGCTGGCGCGCACGCCGGTGGACAGGGTTTTCTGATCATCGACGTCGGCCAGTTTGTCGAGGCCGAGGCTGCCGTCGTCGTTGCGGAACCACCACGGCAGAAAGCGCCCGTTAGCCGCATCGATACCGACCACGCTGGTGCCGACATAGGCTGCGTCATTGTGATCGAGGGCGTTTTTTTCCCAGCCGATGTAGGTGCCGAGGATCTTCGGATTCTTGTCGACGTTCTCTTTGATCAGGCTGATCAGTTGTTCGCGGCTGACGTTCAGGCGCGGTTGGCCATCGGCGGCCGGTGTGCCGAGCAGGGCGTTGACCCGCACCAGTCCGCCGGCAATCAGCAGCGGCGCTTCGAGTTCGCGTTGAATCTGGCTGACCTGAGTCTGTGCCAGCGACGTCAGGCGTTGTTCGATGACTTGCTCAAACTGCGCCTGAGTGCGCTGCTGCACCATTTCTTGCGTGCGGGCGCCGGAAAACAACGCGTACAGCACCAGCGCGGCGACCACGCTGAGGACGATGGCGCCGGCCAGGGCGGCGACGGAAAACTGGATCGACTTGAACTTCATGGGAGCTCCGCACGCAAGAGGACGTCTGCGCTGATGTATCGGCAGACGGTCCCATGGGCATGAGCGCCAGCGGCAGAATTGACCGTTTTGGATGTGCCCGTGTCGCATTCAGACAGGTGCAGAACCTTTAGCCGGCAGGGCAGTCAGTTCAGTATGAATTTTTTCCTACTACAGTCTGCCTATCGCAGAGTGCGGATATCAGGAGTGATGGGATGAACAAGTCGCTGATGGCGGGTGTACTGGGCTCGGTGCTGTTGCTCAATGGTTGCGAGACGGTGAACACCACCAGTGCCGGTGAGGTCGGGGTGGTTCGTCAGCAGCGGATGTTCAGTCTGGTGTCGAGCGAGCAGGTCAATCAAGCGTATGCCCAGGATTATCAGCAGACCCTGGGTGATGCGAGCAGCAAGAATGTGCTCGACAAGACCAGCGCCGATGCCAAACGCATTCAGGTCATCGCCGATCGGTTGATTGCTCAGGCGCCGACGTTCCGGCCGGATTCGGCGCAATGGAAATGGGAAGTCAATCTGATCAAGAGCGATGAGCTCAATGCCAACTGTGGTCCTGGCGGCAAGATCATCGTTTACACCGGTCTGCTCGACAAACTGCAACTGACCGACGATGAGACGGCTGCGGTAATGGGCCATGAAATTGCACATGCCTTGCGTGAGCATGGTCGCGAGGCCTTGTCGAAGTCTTATGGCGTGCAAATGGCGCAACAGATGGCGATAGCGGCGGGTGCGCCACCTGCGCTGGTGGAGGTGGGAAACAATGGTGTGAGTCTGTTGATGACGTTGCCTAACAGCCGCACCAATGAAAACGAGGCTGACCTGATCGGTCTGGAGCTCGCCGCTCGGGCCGGTTACAACCCCAATGCGGCAATTACGCTGTGGGAGAAAATGAGCAAGGCCAGCGAAGGTGCTCCGCCGGAGTTCCTCAGTACTCACCCGTCTTCCAGTAGCCGCACTGCGGCGTTGCAGGCGGCGATTCCGAAGGTAATGCCGTTGTACGAAAAAGCGCCGAAGTCCTGAGTCGGTGATCGTTCCCGCGCGGAGCGTGGGAACGATCCTTCTATCAGGGTTAAACCCAGCCGCTGCTCTGCATCGCCTTGTACACCGCAACGATCGCCAGAATCATGAACGCCGACGCCGCGAGGCGGCGGATCAAGGTCAGCGGCAATTTGTCGGCGGCAAAGTTACCGGCCAATACCACCGGCACGTTGGCAATCAACATGCCCACCGTGGTGCCGATAATCACCAGCCACAGCTCCGGATATTGCGCGGCCAGCATCACCGTGGCGATCTGGGTCTTGTCACCGATTTCCGCGAGGAAGAACGCGATCAGCGTGGTCAGGAACGGCCCGAATTTGCGCGCGGTGCTGGCTTCATCGTCGTCCATCTTGTCCGGGACGAGTGTCCACAGCGCGGTGGCGGTGAAGCTCGCGGCGAGAATCCAGTGCAGCACTGCATCCGAGAAGAAACTGCCGAACCAGGCGCCTACCGCACCGGCTGCTGCGTGGTTGGCCAGGGTCGCAGCGACAATACCGGCAATGATCGGCCAGGGTTTGCGGAAGCGAGCGGCGAGAATCAGCGCGAGCAGTTGCGTCTTGTCGCCGATTTCGGCCAAGGCAACGATTGCGGTGGGAACGAGTAACGAGTCCAGCATCAGGATTTTCCTAAGGGGCGGGTCGACACGGCTATGACACGTACAGCCTTCCCGCCCCGGGTAAGGTGTGCGTGTCATAGGTCTTGTCAAACCCTGCGATCCGTCTGCTGCGGACGCTTGGGTCGCATACGCCATGATCTGAGGATCAAGTATGTTGACGTATGCCGGACGAGCTTGGCGCTCGTGGGAGACTACTCCCCTAGGACGGAGCGGATTCTGCCTAGGCAAATCCGTTTCGGCAAGAACAAATTTTCAGCCGCGCTTGGCCCGGTAAATCCGGAAACCATTGCCCTCGGCCTTGATTGCACACACGCCCAGATGCTCTTCGATCAGCGGTTGATACTTCAGGAAGCTGTTCGCAACCAGGCGCAGTTCGCCGCCGTTTTTCAGATGTTTGGCCGCTTTTCGCAGCAAGTTCTCGGTGGCGAAATAATCGGTGTGCACGCCGACGTGGAACGGCGGGTTGCTCAGAATCGCGTTCAAACCCATCGGCGCCGCATCGATACCGTCACCGGTCAACACGTCGGCTTCCAACCCATTCGCCGCCAACGTTAAACGGCTGCTGGCAGCGGCAAACGCATCAACGTCGAGCAACGTCACCTGATTGTGCGGATAGCGACGTTTGACCGCAGCACCCAGCACGCCCGCGCCGCAACCGAAGTCGAGCAAGTGGCCGCTGGGCAGTTTGTCCAGATGATCGAGCAGCAGGGCGCTGCCGCGATCGAGGCGACCGTGGCTGAATACACCCGGCAGGCTGATGACTTTCAGCGGGCCTTCGGCCAACGGCAATTCATACGTCTGCGCCAGGCTTTCCAAAGATTTCGCTTCAGGCGCATTGGCCACGGTCACTTGCCACAACTGACAATGACGCGCGCTGTCGAGCTTGCGCGGCTTGCCGAACGGGTTGAGCTGCTTGGACGCGCCTTCGATGCCGCTGCGCTTCTCGCCGACGAGAAACACCTCGCGCCCGGCCAGACGCGAGGCCACGGCGTTGAGGATGTAATCGGTCAGATCCTTGGACTTGGGCAAGAACACCACGGCGCTGTCGAACTCGCGCTCCGGCACGTTCACACCGAAATGGCTGCGCCCTTCGAAGCGGGCGTCCAGCGCGGCTTGATCGCCGGCATGCCAGCACCAGCCAAACGCGTTAGGCAGGCGCCCAAGCAAATCGTCGGCGGGCAAACCGGCCAACAACAGCGAACCTTGAAACAACTCGGGCTGACGAAGCAGTACTTCACTGCGCGGATCCATAACTGCTCCTCAAAAAAAAGTGCCGCAGTTTATCAACTGACGACCCGCAGCGCCTTACCGCTGAAGAACGCCTGAGCGTTTTCGGTCAATTGGCCGACGATGCGCTGGCGTGCCTCGCGGCTGCCCCAGGCGTTATGCGGGGTGACAATCAGGCGCGGAATGTCGGCAGCGAGCAGCGGATTGCCTTGAGTCGGTGGCTCAACACTCAACACATCGGTAGCCGCGCCGCCGAGGTGGCCATTGCGCAAGGCGTCGGCCAGCGCCTGTTCGTCGATCAGTCCGCCGCGTGCCGTGTTGACCACGAATGCGCCGGGTTTCATTGAGGCCAGTTCGCGGGCACCGATGAAGTGGCGGGTGTGTTCGTTGAGCGGGCAGTGCAGGGTGAGGGCGTCGATTTGCGGCAGCAGCTCATCCAGTGGCAAACGGTCCGGGCGAGCCGGGCGCCCGGGAATCTGTCCGAGCAATACGCGCATGCCGAACGCTTCGGCCAGCCGCGCGACGGCACCGCCGAGTTCGCCGTGACCGAGCAAACCGAGGGTTTTGCCTTCCAGTTCAACGATCGGATAGTCGAGCAGACAAAACTGTTTGGCCTGTTGCCAGCGCCCTTCGCCCACCGCTTTTTGATAATCGGCCAGGCGCGTGGCGAGGTTAAGCAGCAGCATGATCGTGTGTTGCGCCACCGACGGCGTGCCGTAACCCTGACAGTTGCACACGGTGATGCCGTGGGCGCGGGCGGCGGCCAGATCGACGTTGTTGGTGCCGGTGGCGGTGATCAGGATCAGTTTCAGATCAGGGTTGGCGGCCATCGCGGCGGCGTCGATCAGGATCTTGTTGGAAATGGCGACGGTGGCGCCGCGCAGGCGTTCGCTGACTTGTTCGGGCAAGGTCTGGGCAAACAGTTGCAGATTACTGAAACACTCACGCAACGGACTGAGGTCCAGATCGCCGAGGTCCAGCGAAGGGTGATCAAGAAATACCGCGCGGCGCGTGTTCGTCATCAACTGTACCTTTTGTGCTGTGAGCGTTGGGCGTAATCTGCCGAGCCTACCAGATGAAACAAATTGATACGCTTGGCCGAAAGGAGCCCCCATGTACTGGACCGAGTTCTTGACCGTTGCACTGATCCACTTGCTGGCCGTCGCCAGTCCCGGCCCGGACTTTGCCGTGGTGGTGCGCGAGAGCGTGACCCATGGTCGTCGCGCCGGGACGTGGACCGCGCTGGGCGTGGGCACGGCGATTTTCCTGCATGTCGGTTATTCGTTGCTCGGTATCGGTCTGATCGTGTCGCAATCGATTGTGCTGTTCAACGCTTTGAAATGGGCGGCTGCGGCCTATCTGCTGTACATCGGTTTCAAAGCGTTGCGTGCGCAACCGGCAAAAACCGTGACCGATGATCTGCATAAAGAGGCCGGTGTGCGCACCGCTCGTGGCGCGTTCACCTCGGGTTTTGTGACCAACGGTCTGAACCCAAAAGCCACGTTGTTTTTCCTTTCGCTGTTCACCGTGGTGATCAACCCGCACACGCCGCTGGCGATCCAGGCCGGTTACGGGGTTTATCTCGCCGTCGCGACCGCGATCTGGTTTTGCCTGGTGGCGATGCTGTTCAGCCAACAACGGGTGCGTGCCGGTTTCGCTCGCATGGGGCATTGGTTCGACCGGACCATGGGCGCGGTGCTGATTGCTCTCGGCGTGAAAATCGCGTTTACCGAGATGCATTGAGAAAACACCGCGAACAACCTGTGGGAGCGAGCCTGCTCGCGAAGGCGTCGGATCAGTCGATATCACAGTTGACTGGAAGATTGCTTTCGCGAGCAGGCTCGCTCCCACAGGGGGTTGGTCATTCCTACACGAGTTGGCTGAGTTTGCTCAGGGTGTTGAGGTAGTCGCGGGGGTTCTCTCCCAGCAAACGGCGAAACATCGCGCTGAATGCCCGCGCGCTGCCGTAACCCAGATCCCGCGCCACACGCTGCACGCTGTCCCCGGCGAGCAGGCGCGGCAGGGCTTCCATCAAGCGCAGTTGCTGGCGCCAGGCGTTGAAACTCATCTGCATTTGTTGCTGAAACAGCCGCGCCAATGTCCGTGAGCTGGCGCCGACCTGCTGCGCCCAGTCTTCCAAAGTGTTTGGGTGATCCGGGGTGTGCAGCAGCGCCAGACAGATATTTTGCAGGCGCCGGTCGGTGGGCATCGGAATGTGCAGCGGCAGGTTTTCCAGGCTGGCGAGTTCTTCCAGCATCAATTGCTGAATCAGCGGATTGTCGGCATGCGGCGGGCCTTGCACCGCGCGCAGTATCAGCTCGCGCAGCAACGGCGTCACCGCCAGCACACAGCATTGCTGCAGGGCGGCCGGCGACAGCTCGGGAGCGATGAACAGCGAGCGCATCTGCACATCGCCACTCATGAAAATCTCGTGCCCCACCTCGGGCGGAATCCACACCGCACGACTCGGTGGAATCACCCACGCACCCGATTCCGTGACCACCCGCATGATGCCTCTGACGGCATACAACAACTGCGCCTCACGATGCAGATGCAACGGCTGGTGCGCGCCGTCCAGGTAATCCCGGGGGTAGGCGCTCACCGGGCCGTGTTCGAAATGGCTGATCAACATGTCTGATTGAGTGACTTATGTGGCAGGAATGCGCTTTATGGCCAACTTAGCATAAGCGCCACACAACAACGTAAAGCGTGCCGCTATGAATCAATCCAGAAACGTCATTCGCTATATCAACGCCGCGCATGTGATCGATCACATGTTCATGCTGATTTTTCCCGCCGCCGTGCTCGGCATGACTCAGGCCTTCGGTCTCGATTACGCCGCGCTGATCGGCTTGTCGCTGGGCGGCTTCATTGCCTTCGGCGCCTGTTCGCTACCCGCCGGTTGGCTCGGCGATCACTGGAGCCGCCGGCAGATGATGCTGGTGTTTTTCTTCGGTATCGGCGTTTCGGCGATCTTCACCGGGCTGAGCAACAGCCCGAGCATGCTGGTGATCGGCCTGACCCTGATCGGTATTTTTGCGGCAATTTATCACCCGGTCGGTACGGCGATGCTGGTGGCTTACGCGCAGAATCGTGGCCGCGAAATCGGCATCAACGGCATGTGGGGCAATCTGGGCGTGGCGTTTTCGGCGCTGATCACAGGGTTGCTGGTGGCGCAGTTCGGCTGGCGCTCGGCGTTTCTGATTCCGGGCGCAGTGGCGATTGTGCTGGGGATTGGCTTCGCCTTGCAGGTGCGTGAAGAACCCATTCCGAAGCGCCCGCACACACCACTCAAAGGTGCCGCCGGCCAGCGTATTTCGATGATCATGGTGTTCGGCGTGCTGGCGCTGGCCACGGCCACCGGCGGCGTGGTGTTCAACGCCACCACCATGACCTATCCGAAGCTGTTTCAGGAACGTTTGCATGAGCTGTTTGCCTCGCCGCAAACCCTCGGCGTGGTGGTCAGTCTGGCCTATGCCTTCGGTGCGGTCGCGCAATTGAGCATTGGTCGTGTGTTACATCGTCTCAGCCTGAAATGGCCGTTTATTGTCCTGACGCTGTGCCAGGCACCGCTGTTATTTGCGCTGGCCTATGCCGATGGCTGGGCGGTGATTGCCCTCGGTGCAGCGTTCATGTTCGTGGTGTTCGGTCAGGTCACCGTCAACGATGCGATGGTCGCCAACTTCGTCGCCCCGCAGTGGCAATCACGGGTCTTCGCCCTGCGTTACTGCTTATCGTTCGGCGCCAGTGCGACGGCGATTCCACTGATTTCCTATGTCGAACCGCGCCACGGTTTCGTAGGCCTGTACTTGATTCTTGCGGGTTTCGGCGCTTTGACCTTCCTCGCGGCGGTGGTTTTCCCACGCACGCCTTCTGAAGAGGCTGTGGGACAAACCGCCTGACCGATGATGAAAACAGGCAAATGCTGGCGCAAAGCTAGCATTTGTACGGCTCTGCAAATCATTCCTTTGGCTGATTTGGCTGACGTATAAGGGTTCTAGAGTACCAATCTCTACGCCAACACCGTGCAGTCAGAAAAGGGATTCTTATGTTGCAGACTCGCGTCATTCCCCCGGCCGATGGGGCCTACCAGTATCCATTGCTGATCAAACGGTTGCTGATGTCCGGCGCCCGTTACGAGAAAACCCGCGAGATCATCTACCGTGACCAGATTCGCTACAGTTATCCGACGCTGATCGAGCGTGTTGCGCGGTTGGCCAATGTGCTGACGGCGGCCGGTGTGAAGGCCGGTGACACCGTGGCGGTGATGGATTGGGACAGTCATCGTTACCTGGAATGCATGTTCGCGATCCCTATGATTGGCGCGGTGATCCACACCATCAACGTGCGCCTGTCGCCGGAACAGATTCTCTACACCATGAACCACGCCGAGGATCGCTTTGTGCTGGTCAACAGCGAGTTCGTCGGTTTGTACCAGGCGATTGCGCCGCACCTGACCACGGTCGAGAAAACCCTGCTGCTGACCGATCTGCCGGAGAAGACCGCCGAGCTGCCGAATCTGGTTGGTGAATACGAGCAACTGCTCGCAGCGGCAAGCCCGCAATACGACTTCCAGGACTTCGACGAAAACTCGGTCGCCACCACGTTCTATACCACGGGCACCACCGGCAATCCGAAAGGCGTGTATTTCACCCATCGGCAACTGGTGCTGCACACCATGGGCGTGTCGACGATCATGGGCTCCATCGACAGCGTGCGCCTGCTCGGCACCAACGATGTGTACATGCCGATCACCCCGATGTTCCACGTTCACGCCTGGGGTTTGCCATACGTGGCGACCATGCTCGGGCTCAAGCAGGTTTATCCGGGGCGCTACGATCCAGAATATCTGGTTGAGCTGTGGCGCAAGGAGAAGGTCACTTTCTCCCATTGCGTACCGACCATTCTGCAGATGCTGCTGAACGCCAAAGGCGCGCAGGGCACCGATTTCGGCGGCTGGAAAATCGTCATCGGCGGCAGTGCGCTCAATCGCACGCTGTACGAAACCGCCAAGAGCAAAGGCATTCAGCTCACTGCGGCGTACGGCATGTCGGAAACCGGACCGCTGGTGTCCTGTGCGCACCTCAATGATGAATTGATGGCCGGCAGCGAAGACGAACGCACCACTTATCGAATCAAGGCCGGTGTGCCGGGACCTTTGGTGGAAGCGGCGATCGTCGACACTGAAGGCAATTTCCTTCCTGCTGACGGCGAAACCCAGGGTGAGCTGGTGCTGCGCGCGCCGTGGCTCACCGAAGGCTATTTCAACGAACCGCAGAAGGGCGCCGAGCTCTGGGCCGGTGGTTGGCTGCACACCGGTGACGTCGCCACGCTCGACAGCATGGGCGTGATCGACATCCGCGATCGCATCAAGGACGTGATCAAGACCGGCGGCGAGTGGATTTCCTCGCTGGACCTCGAAGACCTGATCAGCCGTCACGTCGCGGTACGCGAAGTAGCAGTGGTGGGCATCGCCGATCCGCAGTGGGGCGAGCGCCCCTTTGCCTTGCTGGTGATCCGTGAAGGGCACGTGATCGGCGCGCGTGAGCTCAAGGAACACCTCAAGCCGTTCGTGGAACTGGGGCACTTGAGCAAGTGGGCGATCCCGAGTCAGATCGCCCTTGTTACCGAAATTCCCAAGACCAGTGTCGGCAAGCTCGACAAGAAGCGCATCCGCCTCGACATCACTGAATGGCAGGCCAACAACAGCACCTTCCTCTCGACACTTTGAGTGTCTGCCGGCGCGCCGAAATCGGCGCGCCAGGCCCACCAAGCAAGCGCTTGGCTTGTGAAATCGAAAAATTAGGCCATCCTTGCCGTGCCGACATGTGTCGGACTGGCGAAAGGACTGTTCCAGAGTGGTCGGCAGCTGCAAATCACACTTTAGAGGGATCAAGCAGTACCCCCTGCTGGCTATAGTCCGCTCAAGGATTTTTAAGAACGGAGCACACGCACTAGACGGGGCGAGCAACTTTGGAGTGAGTTCGGGCAGCCTTGGCGCCCGGTCCTCCACAGCGTTTTTAAAAGTACTCACTGCCATAACAATAATGCACATGGAGTAGCGTCGATGACCTCAGTAAACCAGTTCTGGCGCCGGGCAAAACTGCCTCTGGCGGTCAGTATTGCCTCTTCGCTCGCCGGGCCCGCATTCGGCGTCAGTTTCAACGTCGGTGAAATCGAAGGCCAGTTCGACTCGTCTCTGTCGATCGGTGCCAGTTGGTCTACTCAGAGCCCGAACAAGAACCTCATCGGCGTCAACAACGGCGGCCATGGCCTGTCGCAGACGTCCGATGACGGCCACGCCAACTTCAAGAGCGGCGAAACCTTCTCGAAGATCTTCAAGGGCATCCATGACCTTGAACTGAAGTACGGCGACACCGGTGTGTTCGTCCGTGGCAAATACTGGTACGACTTTGAACTCAAGGACGAAAGCCGTCAGTTCAAGGACATCAGCGACAGCAACCGCAAGGAAGGCGCCAAGTCTTCCGGCGGGCAGATCCTCGACGCCTTCGTCTATCACAACTATTCGGTTGCCGATCAGCCGGGCTCGGTGCGTCTGGGCAAGCAGGTCGTGAGCTGGGGTGAAAGTACCTTCATCGGCGGCGGCATCAACTCGATCAACCCGATCGACGTGTCCGCGTTCCGTCGTCCGGGTGCCGAAATCAAGGAAGGCCTGATTCCGGTCAACATGTTCTACGTGTCCCAGAGCCTGACCGAGAACCTCTCGGCCGAAGCGTTCTATCAACTGGAATGGGACCAGACCGTCGTCGACAACTGCGGCACTTTCTTCTCACAGCCGGACATCGTTGCCGACGGTTGCGACAACAACCTGCGCGTGTTGAACAAGCGTTCGCAAATTCCGGCCATTGCTTTGGGGCCGTTGGCCGCCAACGGTGTCAACGTCGACGAAGAAGGTGTTCTGGTGCGCCGTGGCGCCGACCGGGATGCCCGTGACAGCGGCCAGTGGGGCGCTTCCTTCAAGTACATGTACGAACCTCTGGACACCGAGTTCGGCGCCTACTTCATGAATTACCACAGCCGTGCGCCGATCTTCAGCGCCACCGGTGCGCCGCAATCGGTCTACAACACTGCGCGCGCACTGCCGGGGCCGTTTGCCGCGCTCGCTCCGCTGCTGGTCGCGGGCAACTCGAATTACTTCATTGAATACCCAGAAGACATTCGCCTCTACGGCCTGAGCTTCTCCACCACCCTGCCTACCGGTACGGCGTGGAGCGGTGAGATCAGCTACCGTCCGAACGCGCCGGTGCAACTCAACTCCACCGACATCCTGTTCGCCGGTGTCCGTCCGTTGGGCGGCGCTTTGACCAACGCTTCGCTGCTCACCGGCGTGCCTGGCCAGGATCTGCATGGCTATGAGCGCAAGGAAATCACTCAGATCCAGACAACGTTCACGCACTTCTTCGATCAGGTCATGGGCGCCAGCCGTCTGACCCTCGTCGGCGAAGTCGGCGCGACCTACGTTGGCGGGCTCGAAAGCCGTTCTGACATGCGTTATGGCCGCGATCCGGTGTATGGCCCGGGCGAGTTGCCGGCAACGGGTGGTGTGAATACCTGCGCCAACATTCTCAACGCCAGCACCATCAACGGTGCAGGACCAGGGTCGCCACAGAACAACCGCAGCCGCAATTGCGACAACGACGGCTTCACCACATCGATGTCGTGGGGCTACCGCGGTCGCGCCATCTGGGAATACAACGACGTATTCGCCGGCGTGAACCTCAAGCCGAACGTGGCCTGGTCCCATGACGTCAGCGGCTACTCGCCAGGCCCTGGCGGTAACTTCGAGGAAGGGCGCAAAGCGGTCAGCCTCGGTGTCGACGCTGAATACCAGAACACCTACACCGCGAGCCTGGCTTACACCAACTTCTTCGACGGCAAGTACACCACCGTGGACGACCGCGACTTCGTTGCGCTCAGCTTCGGCGTGAACTTCTAAGCACTGCATTTCAGGACGAACACACATATGAAAATAACAAAGAGTCTGTTCCACGCCGGTGTTCTGGGTCTGTCGCTGCTGGCGACCAGCGTCATGGCGGCCGTACCCGCTGCCGAAGCCGACAAATTGGGCAAAAGCCTGACGCCGATGGGCGCCGAAATGGCCGGTAACGCCGACGGTTCGATCCCGGCCTGGAAACCGCTGCCGAAGAATGCCGGTTCGGTCGACAGCAAGGGTTTCCTGTCCAACCCGTATGCCAGTGAGCAGCCGCTGTTCACCATCACGGCCAAAGACGTCGACAAGTACAAGGACAAACTCGCGCCGGGCCAGTACGCGATGTTCAAGCGCTATCCGGACACCTTCAAGATGCCGGTCTACACCTCCCATCGCGGCGCGACCGTGCCGGATGATGTGTTCGCCGCCATCAAGAAGAACGCCACCACCACCAACCTGGTGTCTGGCGGCAACGGTCTGGAAAACTTCGATACCGCCGTGCCGTTCCCGATTCCGAAAACCGGTGTGGAAGTGATCTGGAACCACATCACCCGTTATCGCGGTGGCAGCGTGACCCGTCTGGTGACCCAGGCGACGCCACAGCCGAACGGCTCGTTCAGTCTGGTGTACTTCCAGGATCAGTTCGTGTTCCGCGACAAGATGAAGGACTACGATCCCGCCAACCCGGGCAACATTCTGTTCTACTTCAAGCAGAAAGTGACCGCGCCGGCGCGTCTGGCCGGTGGTGTGCTGCTGGTGCACGAAACCCTCGATCAGGTGAAGGAACCGCGTTCGGCGTGGGTCTACAACGCCGGTCAGCGCCGCGTGCGTCGCGCGCCACAAGTGTCCTATGACGGCCCGGGCACCGCGGCGGATGGCCTGCGTACCTCCGACAACCTCGACATGTTCAACGGTGCGCCAGACCGCTACGACTGGAAGCTCGAGGGCAAGAAAGAGATGTACATCGCCTCCGACAGCTACAAGCTCGACGATCCGAAACTGAAATACGCCGACATCATCAAGGCCGGCCACATCAACCAGGATCTGGCGCGTTACGAGCTGCGCCGTGTCTGGCATGTGGTTGCGACCCTGAAGGAAGGCCAGCGCCACATCTACGCCAAGCGTGACTTCTACATCGACGAGGACACCTGGCAAGCCGCGGTGATCGACCACTACGACGGTCGTGGTCAGCTGTGGCGTGTGGCTGAGGCGCATGCCGAGAACTACTACGACAAGCAAGTGCCGTGGTACGCCCTCGAAACCCTCTACGACCTGCAGTCCGGCCGCTACCTGGCGCTGGGCATGAAGAACGAAGAGAAGCAGGCGTATGACTTCGGTTTCACCGCCACCACCAGCGACTTCACTCCAGCCGCCCTGCGTCAGGATGGTGTTCGCTAAACCGCTGTAACCCCGAGGCCGCATCCTCGTAAAAACGCCCCGACTGGTTCGGGGCGTTTTTGTTTCTGGAACGTTTTGCAAAGACTTTTGTAGCCATTTGTAGCAGTAACCTTCATTACCGCTACGTTTAAGGCTAGTCTGCGGACATCTGCAACGCCGCCAACAGCAATTCGAACAAGAGCCGGCCATGACTGATCTGTCCCCACTTCCGGGTCCTGCAAGTGTTGCCGTCACGGCATTGGACGGGCGCTTTTTTCGCCCGCCATTACCCGACGGATACGTGCTGCGACCACGACTCTGCGAACGCCTGCAAGCCGGGCTCGGTGGACGGCTGTTGCTGGTCAGCGCCCCGGCCGGGTTTGGCAAGAGTTCGCTGGCGGTGGAGTTTTGTCAGGGCTTGCCGGCGCATTGGCAAAGCCTCTGGCTGGGGTTGAGCCCACGGGACAACGACCCGGGGCGCTTTCTCGAACGCTTGCTCGAAGGCCTGCAAGACTTCTTTCCACAGTTAGGCAGCCGCGCGTTGGGCCTGCTGAAAATGCGCCAGCGGCATCAGCCATTTGCCTTCGAAGAATGGCTCGACGGCTTGCTCGATGAGCTGGCGCTTCAACTTGACCCGGCGGCGCCACTGCTGCTGGTGCTCGACGATTACCATCTTGCCCAAGGCCCGGTGCTCGACCGTTGCCTGCAATTTTTCCTCAATCATTTACCCGATGGCCTGCTGGTCATGGTCACCAGTCGACAACGACCGGACTGGCATCTGGCGCGCTTGCGCCTGTCGCGACAGTTACTTGAACTGCATGAACAGGATCTGCGCCTGACCCACGACGAAGCGCTGAGCCTGCTTGATCGGCACAGCACCTCACTGCGCGGCGAGGCGCTGGAAAGCCTGATCCAGCGCAGCGAAGGCTGGGTCGCCGGTTTGCGTTTCTGGCTGCTGGCGGTGGCCGAGGCGGGGAGCGATGCGGCGTTGCCGCAAGCGTTGAACGGCGGGGAAGGGCTGATCCGCGACTATCTGCTCGAAGAAGTCATCGATTGCCTGCCGGCCGAAGTGCAGGCGTTTCTCTACGACACGGCGCCACAGGAACGCTTTTGCAGCGAACTCTGCGATGCCGTGCGCGAAGCCCATGACAGTGCCGAGATTCTGCGTTTCCTGCTGGCGCATCAGGTGTTTCTGGTGCCGCTGGACGAGCATGGCCACTGGTATCGCTATCACCATTTGTTCTCGGATCTGCTGCGCAGTCGTCCGATCGCCCAGGCGATGGTGCCGACCGCGACGCTGCATCTGCGCGCTTGCCGCTGGTTCAACGCTCAGGGGTTGCTCGACGAAGCGGTGGAGCAGGCGTTGCGCGCCGGTCATCTCGACGTGGCGGCGAATCTGGTGCAAAACCTCTCCGAGGAACAACTGCTTGCCGAACAGAACATCGGCATGTTGCTGCGCTGGAAAATGGATCTGCCCGACAGTCTGCTGATCAGTACGCCGCGCTTGATCGTTCTCTACAGTTGGGCGCTGGGGCTGGCGTGCCAGCTCGATGCTGCCGAAGAATTATCCAGTCACCTGAGCCGGTTTCTGCCGGCGCCCTCGGCCACTGCGCAAAAGTCGATGCTGGCGCAGTGGCTGGCCTTGAGCGGCATTATTGCCCGAGGGCGCGGCCATCGCGAATTGACCCTGCAGTATTGCAGCGAAGCGCTGGAAAGTTTGCCGGCCAAGCGTTACGGCCAGCGGTTGATGTGCTTGTCGACCTTGTCCAATCTGGCCATAGCCGATGGTGATCTGTGGCGTGCCCGAGGGCTTAACCGCGAATCGCTGGAGTTGGCGCAGCGTGTCGGCAATCCCTTGTTCGAAGCGCTGGCGCATTACGACCGGGCCCGCGTTCTGCAGTCGCGGGGTGAAATTCTGCGTGCGCTCACGGAAGTGCATCTGGGTCTGGATCGCTTGCGAGGGTTGTCGCCGCAACGCTTGTACGCGGTGCGCGCACGGCTGACGCTGTACGAAGGTTTTCTGTTGGCGATGCGCCTGCAGCCACAGGCTGCCCGCACGCGATTATTGGCCGGTATTGGCGAGGCTCGCGCCTGTCGCGACATCAGCGTGCTGATCGGCCATTGCGTGATTGCCCGCTTGGACGGCGCTACCGGCGAGTTCGCCAAAGCCTTCGCGGAACTGGCCGAAGCCGAGCGGCTGATGCACATCTGGGACGTACCGCCGATCTACTATCTGGCGATGATCACGTTGGTCAAATGCGAACTGTGGCTGGCGCAGGGCCGCACCGATCTGGCCGAAGCCTGGCTGGCGCGACTGGGGCAAACCTACACAGGTGAACGCGCTGCCGCGCCGCCGGAGTTTCATCCACAGTTGCCCCTGCATGTGGAGCTGCAACAGGCGCTTCTGGATGTGATTCAGGGACGACGGATGCTCGCCGAAGGGCGTCTGAATGTGTTGCATGAAAATGGTCAGCAAACAGGGCGACAGTTGCTCAGCGTGATGGCGTTGACGCAGAAAGTGGCTTTATTGCTGGGCGGCGGGCGCGAGGCAGAGGCACGCAAGGCGTTCGAACTGGCCCTGGAGGCTGCGGCGGGTGGGGTGCTTCAGCCGTTCGACGGGTTATTGAATGGTTACCCTGACTGGATGCGCGGGCAACTTTCGACGCTTGCGTCGACAGCGCAGGGTTTGTCGTTGCAGCAGCAATTACCCGCCGCACCCGCTCGTCCCACCATGGAGTGCCTGCCGGCGGAACACCTCAGCTCTCGGGAATTGGCGGTTCTGCGCCTGATCGCTCAGGGTTGTTCGAATCAGGAAATTAGTGAGCAGTTGTTCATTTCGCTGCATACGGTGAAAACCCATGCCAGCCACATCAACAGCAAGCTGGGAGTGGAGCGACGCACTCAGGCGGTGGCGCGGGCCAAGGAACTGGGTGTGCTGAGTTAACCAGTCGTATCCGTGGCACAAAAAAACGCCCCGACAGATTCGGGGCTTTTTTTGCGCCGTTCTGCATTGCACAGAACGGTCATTTCATCTCACTCAGGCCACGAGGTCTTGGGCCGAGAACGCATTCACACCCACCAGATGAATCTCGAAATCTGCACCGGCATTGCCAGAGACATTGCCAGAGAGCACCTGATCGGCAAAGCGCAGTTGACCGGCGCCAGTGAAGTCCCCCGAACCGATGAAGGTAAACGCATCAAGCCCGGCGGTGCCGAGATTGGCGTCAAACGCCGACAGATCGATCTTGTCGCCCTGCAGGCTGCTGAAGTCATAAATGACATCACGTAGGGCGCCTTTACCGACTTCGCTGATGTCATTGAAGACAAACGTGTCAGCCCCGGCGCCACCGGTGAGCATGTCCGCGCCTTGGCCACCGATCAAAGTGTCGTTGCCCACTCCTCCATTGAGCGCGTTGTTGCCGCTGTTGCCGATGAGAACGTTGTTCAGCGCATTGCCGGTGGCGTTGAGGTTGGCCGAGCCGGTCAGCTCGAGGTTTTCCAGGTTGGCGCCGAGGGTGTAGCTGATCGACGAGCGCACGGTGTCGATTTCGGTTTTGAGGGTGCTGGTTTCGACGATGACATCGCGGACGTTGTCGATGATGTAGGTGTCGTTGCCCAGACCGCCGGTCAAGGTGTCGGCACCTGCGCCGCCATCGAGGATGTTGTTGCCGGCGTTGCCGGTGATGACGTTGTTGCGCTCGTTACCGGTGGCGTTGAGGTTATCGGCGAAGCGCAGGGTCAGGTTTTCCAGGTTGGCGCCCAAGGTGTAGCTGATCGACGACTGCACGCTGTCGATCTCGGTCAGCGAGGTGCCGTTTTCGATGATGATGTCACCGACGTTGTCGACGATATAGGTATCGTTGCCGGCACCGCCATCCAGAGTGTCAGCACCTTCCAGACCGTTGAGGGTGTTGTTGCCGCTGTTGCCGGTCAACACGTTGTCGAGGCTGTTGCCGACCAGGGAAAGATTGGCACTGCCGGTCAGTTGGGCGTCTTCGACGTTGGCGGTCAGGGAATAATTGACGCTGCTGAGCACGCGGTCGTGGCCTTCGCCGGTGGCCTCGATGACGAGGTCGCCGACATTGTCGATCACGTAGGTGTCATCACCCGCACCACCGGCGAGGGTATCGGCACCGGTCGCACCGTCGAGTCTGTCGTTGCCGGCACCACCTTGCAGGTTGTCGTTACCGGCGTTGCCGAGCAGGTAGTTGTCCAGATCGTTACCCAGCACGATGTAGTTGCCGGTGCCGCGCAGCCAGACGTTTTCGACGTTGCTCAGGTTGCTCAGATTGAGGTTGACGGTGTTGTTCTGCGCCGTGGCGTTGAAAGCGATGCGCAGGCTGTCGGTGCCTTCATTGGCGTTTTCCTGAACCAGCGCCAGCTCGCCGACCTGATCGAGGAAGTAGGCATCGTCACCGGCGCCACCGATCATGGTGTCCAGACCAGCCCCGCCGAAGAGTTCGTTGTTGCCGCTGTTGCCGATGAGAACATTGTTCAGCGCATTGCCGGTGGCGTTGAGGTTGGCCGAGCCGGTCAGCTCGAGGTTTTCCAGGTTGGCGCCGAGGGTGTAGCTGATCGACGAGCGCACGGTGTCGATTTCGGTTTTGAGGGTGCTGGTTTCGACGATGACATCGCGGACGTTGTCGATGATGTAGGTGTCGTTGCCCAGACCGCCGGTCAAGGTGTCGGCACCTGCGCCGCCATCGAGGATGTTGTTGCCGGCGTTGCCGGTGATGACGTTGTTGCGCTCGTTACCGGTGGCGTTGAGGTTATCGGCGAAGCGCAGGGTCAGGTTTTCCAGGTTGGCGCCCAAGGTGTAGCTGATCGACGACTGCACGCTGTCGATCTCGGTCAGCGAGGTGCCGTTTTCGATGATGATGTCACCGACGTTGTCGACGATATAGGTATCGTTGCCGGCACCGCCATCCAGAGTGTCAGCACCTTCCAGACCGTTGAGGGTGTTGTTGCCGCTGTTGCCGGTCAACACGTTGTCGAGGCTGTTGCCGACCAGGGAAAGATTGGCACTGCCGGTCAGTTGGGCGTCTTCGACGTTGGCGGTCAGGGAATAATTGACGCTGCTGAGCACGCGGTCGTGGCCTTCGCCGGTGGCCTCGATGACGAGGTCGCCGACATTGTCGATCACGTAGGTGTCATCACCCGCACCACCGGCGAGGGTATCGGCACCGGTCGCACCGTCGAGTCTGTCGTTGCCGGCACCACCTTGCAGGTTGTCGTTACCGGCGTTGCCGAGCAGGTAGTTGTCCAGATCGTTACCCAGCACGATGTAGTTGCCGGTGCCGCGCAGCCAGACGTTTTCGACGTTGCTCAGGTTGCTCAGATTGAGGTTGACGGTGTTGTTCTGCGCCGTGGCGTTGAAAGCGATGCGCAGGCTGTCGGTGCCTTCATTGGCGTTTTCCTGAACCAGCGCCAGCTCGCCGACCTGATCGAGGAAGTAGGCATCGTCACCGGCGCCACCGATCATGGTGTCCAGACCAGCCCCGCCGAAGAGTTCGTTGTTGCCGCTGTTGCCGATGAGAACATTGTTCAGCGCATTGCCGGTGGCGTTGAGGTTGGCCGAGCCGGTCAGCTCGAGGTTTTCCAGGTTGGCGCCGAGGGTGTAGCTGATCGACGAGCGCACGGTGTCGATTTCGGTTTTGAGGGTGCTGGTTTCGACGATGACATCGCGGACGTTGTCGATGATGTAGGTGTCGTTGCCCAGACCGCCGGTCAAGGTGTCGGCACCTGCGCCGCCATCGAGGATGTTGTTGCCGGCGTTGCCGGTGATGACGTTGTTGCGCTCGTTACCGGTGGCGTTGAGGTTATCGGCGAAGCGCAGGGTCAGGTTTTCCAGGTTGGCGCCCAAGGTGTAGCTGATCGACGACTGCACGCTGTCGATCTCGGTCAGCGAGGTGCCGTTTTCGATGATGATGTCACCGACGTTGTCGACGATATAGGTATCGTTGCCGGCACCGCCATCCAGAGTGTCAGCACCTTCCAGACCGTTGAGGGTGTTGTTGCCGCTGTTGCCGGTCAACACGTTGTCGAGGCTGTTGCCGACCAGGGAAAGATTGGCACTGCCGGTCAGTTGGGCGTCTTCGACGTTGGCGGTCAGGGAATAATTGACGCTGCTGAGCACGCGGTCGTGGCCTTCGCCGGTGGCCTCGATGACGAGGTCGCCGACATTGTCGATCACGTAGGTGTCATCACCCGCACCACCGGCGAGGGTATCGGCACCGGTCGCACCGTCGAGTCTGTCGTTGCCGGCACCACCTTGCAGGTTGTCGTTACCGGCGTTGCCGAGCAGGTAGTTGTCCAGATCGTTACCCAGCACGATGTAGTTGCCGGTGCCGCGCAGCCAGACGTTTTCGACGTTGCTCAGGTTGCTCAGATTGAGGTTGACGGTGTTGTTCTGCGCCGTGGCGTTGAAAGCGATGCGCAGGCTGTCGGTGCCTTCATTGGCGTTTTCCTGAACCAGCGCCAGCTCGCCGACCTGATCGAGGAAGTAGGCATCGTCACCGGCGCCACCGATCATGGTGTCCAGACCAGCCCCGCCGAAGAGTTCGTTGTTGCCGCTGTTGCCGATGAGAACATTGTTCAGCGCATTGCCGGTGGCGTTGAGGTTGGCCGAGCCGGTCAGCTCGAGGTTTTCCAGGTTGGCGCCGAGGGTGTAGCTGATCGACGAGCGCACGGTGTCGATTTCGGTTTTGAGGGTGCTGGTTTCGACGATGACATCGCTGACACTGTCGACCACATAGGTATCGTTGCCAGCGCCGCCGATCAAAGTATCAGCGCCTGCGCCACCGTCCAGGATGTTGTCGCCCCAATTGCCGGTGATGGTGTTTTTCAACGCATTGCCGGTGCCGTTAATGTTGCTGGTCCCCATCAGGGTGAGCCGTTCAACATTGTCCGTGAGGGTATAGTCGATGTAGCTCATGACCGTGTCGATTTCGCTGGCCAGCGTGCTGGTCTCGATCACCGTGTCGCCGGTATTTTCGACAACGTAAGTGTCATTGCCTGTGCCGCCGATCATGGTGTCGGCGCCCTCCAGGCCATTGAGAATATTGTTCAGGCCGTTGCCGATGAGACTGTCGTCATTGACGCTGCCGATGGCATTTTCAATCTTCGCGCCATAGGCAATGGCCAGGCCTTCATTGAATGCGGTGAGGTTCTTGAGATCGAGGAATGCCTGGCCGATCTGGCTGAACGCGCCTTCGTTAAGGTCGATGCGCACCGCATTCAGCTGATTGCTGGCGTCGATCGTGTCGGTACCACCGGCATCCCAGATTGTTTCGAAGACCGACTGATTGCTCGCCCACGAGTAGGTGTTGTTGCCGGCGTGCCAAGCCATGTTTGCACCATACAGACTCTGGATCGCCAGAATATCCAGCAGCATCGGGGTGGTGGGCTGGTAGGAATACGAGTCGTTGTAACTCATCACGGTATAGCGCACGTCGTCCAGCAACGGGTTGAGCGTTGTCGAATTGAACGCGCTGGAGGCAAAGGGGTGCTTCAGGCCGATGGCGTGACCGATTTCGTGAACGAAAGTCAGGTAATCGTACGAGCCGCCACTCGGGGCGGCTTCGTTGGTCTCGGGACCGATCCACACGTCGCCGGACTTTGGCGTGCCGCCGGGCAAGTACGCCCATGCCGCAGTGTCCGCGTTCATCAACGAATAGCCCCCAAAACGCAGATCGCCCACATTGAACAGGTTGTCGGTCGTTTGCGTGAACTGAATGTTGGCGACCGAGCTCCAGCTATTCAGCGCACTGACCACAGCAGTCTTTTGCGCTGAAGTCAGGGCGTAAGCAGCGTTGTATTCATTGTCGGCGCTGTAGTTCGTTGCGAAGTACGAAGAAATCGGTGCAATAAAGCTGTAAGTCAGCGTGGTCGGTGCGGTTTTGTCGTACCACTTGGAGCTTTCCCATTGCGTACCTGAAATGAGGCTGTTTACCGCGACATTAGCGGTCAGGTAGGAAGACTGGCTGGCGGTCGAATCAATGGGACGTGGCATGAGGATTTCCTGGATGGGGTGCGGCCCGTCCTGAAATGCGGCCGCTACAATGTGCAATTCTGCATCAGGTTGTTGGGGTTTGACATCATCTGGCCACTATTTTTTATTGGTGGCGTCAAATATCCAGCTCGGTTCCTGATATCGGCGAGCGAGGTAGAATTCTGAAGTAAAAGCACCGCCGTCTGTCGCCTGTCGGCGTACATCATTTTTGGAGTTTTCTATGAATTCTCACGTTCCTGCATTGATCCGCGAAACCTTCCCCGTCGGCCCCTTGCACTGCAACTGCACCATCATCGGCGACCCGATCACTAAAAAAGCCATCGTCGTCGACCCGGGCGGCAACCCTGACCTGATCATGGCGCGTCTCGATGCGCATGGCCTGAAAGTGGTCAGCATCATCCACACCCACGCGCACCTGGATCACTTCCTCGCTTCCGGGCAGATGAAAGAAAAAACCGGCGCGACTTTGCACCTGCATAAGGAAGATCAGTTCCTCTGGGACAACCTCGAAATGCAATGCCAGATGTTCGGCGTGCCATACACGCCCGTGCCATCACCGGATCGCTGGTTGAGCGACGATGAAGAGCTGGCCTGCGGCTGTGGCGTCGCGTTGCATACGCCGGGTCATACACCCGGCTCCATGAGCTTTTGGTTTTCCGAGGCTAAGCTGTTGATTGCCGGTGACACGCTGTTTCGTCGCGGAGTAGGGCGCACGGATTTGTGGGGCGGCGATCAGGCGACCATCGTGCGTTCGATCAAACAGCGGCTGTACACCCTGGACGAAGACGCCACGGTGGTCACCGGGCATGGCCCGGATACACGGTTGGGCGATGAAATGCGCGAGAACCCGTTCGTTAGGGCCTAAATATTTTGTCACGAGTGCCCGGCGGAATTTTTGTGCATTGTCATGATCCAACGCCCGCACAGGTCCATTGCCAAAAGGGCCGCCATAGAATGCAAACCAGGAGCTCTCCATGTTCACCAAGCGTCGTTTGATTATTGTCGCTACTGCCGTGGCCTTGCTGTCCGGCTGCGCCTCGCCTAACCCGTATGACAATCAGGGCCAGGCGGACGGTGGCTCTCAAGGCATGAGTAAAACCGCCAAGTACGGTGGTCTCGGCGCGCTGGCCGGTGCGCTCGCCGGTGCCGCCATCGGTCACGACAATCGCGGCAAGGGTGCCTTGATCGGCGCTGCTGTGGTGGGTGCTTCGGCGGCCGGTTACGGTTACTACGCCGACAAGCAGGAAGCCAAACTGCGCGCCAGCATGGCCAACACCGGGGTTGAAGTGCAGCGTGAGGGTGATCAGATCAAGTTGATCATGCCGGGCAACATTACCTTCGCCACCGATTCGGCGAACATCGCTTCCAGCTTCTACCAGCCGCTGAACAACCTGGCCAACTCGTTGAAAGAGTTCAACCAGAACCAGATCGAAATCGTCGGCTACACCGACAGCACCGGCAGCCGCCAGCACAACATGGACCTGTCTCAGCGTCGCGCACAGAGCGTGGCGACTTACCTGACCTCGCAAGGTGTCAGCGGTACCAACCTGTCGGCCCGTGGCGCCGGTCCGGATAACCCGATTGCCAGCAACGGTGACGTCAATGGCCGTGCGCAGAACCGTCGGGTTGAAGTGAACCTGAAGGCGATTCCGGGCCAGCAGTATGGTGGTCAGCAGCAACAGCAGCCGGGTACGGTTCAGCAGTATCCGTAACTGAATGCCTGAATGAAGAATGCCCGGTCCTGCGATCGGGCATTTTTTTGTGTGGCCTGTGCCGGCCCCTTCGCGAGCTTGCTCGCTCCCACATTTGAAATGCATTCCCCCTGTGGGAGCGAGCCTGCTCGCGAAGGGTGCGCTGCAAACACCGAAGATTCCAGACACAAAAAAGCCCCCGGACACATCACTGTCCGGGGGCTTTTTGTTGTCAGCGCAGGCTGATTACTTCTTCAGACCATATTGCTCATCGAGCATGCCCGGTGAGTTCGGGGTCTTCGGTGCGTAGTCGCGTGGCGGCTCCTGATCGCGCGGCGGCGTCAGGCGTTCGCGTGGTGCCACTGCCGCGTCTGCGTGCAGGGCAGCGATCAGGCGCTGGCGGGTCTGCTCGTCCAGGGCCAGACGATTGGCGCCCTCGGCGAGATGATCCTGCACTTCCTGATAGCTCTGGGTCAGCTTCTTGACCAGCATCGCGGTGCTGTTGAAGTGGGTGACCACCTCGTTTTGATAGCTGTCGAAGCGCTCCTGGATATCATCCAGTTGACGCTGCGTGCGGCTCGGCGCGGCGTTCGGCGCAACGCGCGCGATCAGGAATCCAATGGCGACACCCACAACCAGGGCAAGAGTCGGTAACAACCAAACTAAGAGCGAGTGTTCCACGAGTCCTTCCTCTATAAACGGCTTTGCTTTACGTTAACGGCTCGAACCTGCGCTGTATACCGCGATTCACTCGCAATAGATTGGCACAGACAATTTGCTAGACGAGTCGACCCGATTCGAGGTCACGGAGTTCCTTCCTTGCTGATGCGTGAAACCCCTGTAGTGATTGCCGGCCCAGTTGGCCAAATTGAAGCGCTGCTTCTTGAAAACAAGAGCTTGGATAACGAGCAGCCGCGCGGCATCGCGCTGATCTGCCATCCTAACCCGGTGCAGGGCGGCACCATGCTCAACAAAGTCGTCTCGACCCTGCAGCGCACCGCGCGTGACGCCGGTCTGATTACCTTGCGCTTCAACTATCGCGGCGTCGGCGCCAGCGAAGGTTCCCATGATATGGGCACCGGTGAAGTCGATGACGCCCAGGCTGCCGCCCAATGGCTGCGCGAGAAACACCCGGATCTGCCGCTGACCCTGTTCGGTTTCTCCTTCGGCGGATTTGTTGCAGCAAGTCTCGGCGGGCGTCTCGAAGCACAGGGCGAGCAGCTCAAGCACCTGTTCATGGTCGCGCCAGCGGTGATGCGTCTGGGCGAGCAGGATCAACTGCCGCAACACGGCGAACTTACCGTGATCCAGCCGGAAACCGACGAAGTCATCGATCCGCAACTGGTTTACAACTGGTCGGAACAACTCCAGCGCCCCCATGAGCTGCTGAAAGTGGCAGAATGCGGACACTTTTTTCATGGCAAGCTGACCGATCTCAAGGATCTGATCCTGCCGCGTCTCTCGAATTGATTGCAGTCTGACAAGCGATTACCCATGACGAACCGTACCCGTATCCTCACCGGCATCACCACCACCGGCACGCCGCACCTAGGCAACTACGCCGGCGCCATCCGCCCGGCGATCCTCGCCAGTCGCGACAGCAATGCCGATTCGTTCTACTTCCTGGCCGACTACCACGCCCTGATCAAATGCGATGACCCGCTGCGCATCCAGCGCTCGCGTCTGGAAATCGCCGCGACCTGGCTGGCCGGTGGCCTCGATGTCGACCGCGTGACCTTCTACCGCCAGTCCGACATCCCGGAAATCCCTGAACTGACATGGCTGCTCACCTGCGTTGCGGCCAAGGGCCTGCTCAACCGCGCGCACGCCTACAAGGCCTCGGTCGACAAGAACGTCGAAACCGGTGAAGACCCGGACGCCGGCATCACCATGGGCCTCTACAGCTACCCGGTGCTGATGGCCGCAGACATCCTGATGTTCAACGCGCACAAAGTGCCGGTCGGTCGTGACCAGATCCAGCACGTGGAAATGGCCCGCGATATCGGCCAACGCTTCAACCACTTGTTCGGTCAGGGCAAAGAATTCTTCACCATGCCCGAAGCGCTGATCGAAGAAAGCGTGGCGACCTTGCCAGGCCTCGACGGTCGCAAGATGTCGAAGAGCTACGACAACACCATCCCGTTGTTCTCCAGCGCGAAAGAGATGAAGGACGCGATCTCGCGGATCGTCACCGACTCCAAAGCGCCTGGCGAAGCCAAGGATCCGGACAACTCGCACCTGTTCACCCTGTTCCAGGCGTTCGCCACGCCAGCGCAGGCTGACGAGTTCCGCAGCGAACTGCTCGGTGGTCTGGGTTGGGGCGAGGCGAAGAACCGCCTATTCCAGTTGCTCGACAACGATCTCGGCGAAGCGCGCGACAAGTATCACCAGTTGATCGAGCGTCCGGCGGATCTGGAAGACATTCTGCAAATCGGTGCCAAGAAGGCCCGTGCCGTGGCAACGCCGTTCCTCAACGAACTGCGCGAAGCCGTTGGCCTGCGCTCTTTCGTCAATCAGGTTCAGGTTGCCGCGACCACCAAGAAGAAAGCCGCGAAAGCCGCGCGTTTCGTCAGCTTCCGTGAAGACGATGGCAGCTTCCGTTTCCGTCTGCTGGCAGCCGATGGCGAGCAATTGCTGCTGTCGCGCAACTTCGCCGACGGCAAAGCCGCTGGGCAGGTGACCAAGCAGCTGCAATCCGGCCAGCCACTGGATGTGCGCAGCGAAGGCCTGAATTTCAGTGTCTGGCTGGAAGGCGAGTGCGTTGGCGACAGCCCGGCGTTCGCCGATGCGGCTGCGCGTGACGCCGCCATCGAGGCGCTGCGCGTCGCGCTGACCCCGGTTCAGGACTAATCGGCGGCACGGTCCGACCAAGGGCCGATTGCCATTCCCACGGGCCGTCGCTACAGTGACGGCCCGTTTTTGTTGCCTTGCTAACGAATTATGACGCCCTTAGAACGATACCAAGCTGATCTGAAACGCCCGGACTTCTTCCATGACGCCGCGCAGGAAACTGCCGTGCGTCACTTGCAGCGTCTGTACGAGGATCTGATCGCCGCCGATCAGAACAAGCCGGGTCTGCTGAGCAAACTGTTCGGCAAAAAAGATCAGACGCCGGTCAAGGGCCTGTATTTCTGGGGCGGCGTGGGTCGCGGCAAAACTTATCTGGTCGACACCTTCTTCGAAGCGCTGCCGTTCAAGGAAAAGACCCGCACCCACTTCCACCGCTTCATGAAGCGCGTGCACGAAGAAATGAAAACCCTCGGCGGCGAGAAAAACCCGCTGACCATCATCGCCAAGCGTTTCGCGACCGAGTCGCGGGTGATCTGCTTCGATGAATTCTTCGTCTCCGACATCACCGACGCGATGATCCTCGGCACGTTGATGGAAGAATTGTTCAAGAACGGCGTGACCCTGGTCGCGACGTCGAACATCGTCCCGGACGGTCTGTACAAGGACGGTCTGCAACGCGCGCGCTTCCTGCCAGCCATTGCGCTGATCAAGCAGAACACCGAGATCGTCAACGTCGACAGCGGCGTCGACTACCGTTTGCGTCACCTCGAACAAGCGGAGTTGTTTCACTATCCACTCGACGAGGCCGCTCACGAAAGCCTGCGCAAGAGCTTCAAGGCACTGACGCCGGAGTGCACTGCCGCGGTCGAGAACGATGTACTGATCATCGAGAATCGTGAAATCCGTGCCCTGCGTACTTGCGATGACGTTGCCTGGTTCGACTTCCGCGAACTGTGCGACGGCCCGCGTAGCCAGAACGACTACATCGAACTGGGCAAGATCTTCCACGCCGTGCTGCTGAGCGGTGTCGAGCAGATGAGCGTCACCACCGACGACATCGCTCGCCGCTTCATCAACATGGTCGACGAGTTCTACGACCGTAACGTGAAGTTGATCATTTCTGCTGAAGTCGAGCTGAAGGATCTGTACACCGGCGGCCGTCTGAATTTCGAATTCCAGCGTACGCTGAGCCGACTGCTGGAGATGCAATCCCACGAATTCCTGTCGCGGGCGCACAAGCCCTAAGCGGATTCGGCAAACGAAAAGGGCCTGCAATTGCAGGCCCTTTTTATTGGCACTGAATTCCTCCTGTGGGAGCGAGCCTGCTCGCGAATTCGGTATCACATTCAACGATATTGTTGGCTGACATACCGCTTTCGCGAGCAGGCTCGCTCCCACAGAGGCATTACGTTGTTGCGAGGTGCTACGCAGCCTGCTGAAACTGCTGCCGATACTGATTCGGCGACAATTCAGTGTGCTGGCGGAACAACCGCGCAAAGAAGCTCGCGTCGTCGTAACCGACCTCATAACTGATAGTCTTGATGCTCTTGCGGGTGCCTGACAACAAGCCTTTGGCCGTCTCGATACGCAGGCGTTGAAGGTAATGCAGGGGCTTGTCGCCAGTCGCAGTCTGGAAGCGCCGCATGAAGTTACGAATGCTCATGCCATGCTCGCGGGCGACGTCTTCGAAGCGGAATTTGTCGGCAAAATGCTCTTCGAGCCAGTGCTGGATCTGCAGGATGATCACGTCCTGATGCAGCTTCTGTCCGCCGAAACCGATGCGGCCCGGCGCATAGCTGCGCTGCACTTCGTAAAGAATGTCGCGGGCCACGGCTTGCGCCACGTTCGCCCCGCAGAAACGCTCGATCAGATAGATATACAGGTCGCAGGCCGATGTGGTGCCGCCGGCGCAATAGAGGTTGTCGGCGTCGGTCAGGTGCTTGTCCTGATTGAGGTAAACCTTCGGAAAGCGTTCGGCGAAAGCGTTGAAGAAACGCCAGTAGGTCGTCGCTTCCTTGCCATCCAGCAATCCGGCCTCGGCCAGCCAGAACACGCCGGTCGCTTCGCCGCACAGGACGGCGCCGCGGGCATGCTGTTCGCGCAGCCAGGGCAGGATCTGTGGATAACGGCTGCACAGCGCCTCGAAATCATCCCAGAACGCCGGGAGTATGATGATATCGGTGTTTTCCAGGCCGCCATCCACCGGCATCATGACATCGCTGAAGCTTTTCACCGGTTGGCCATCGGGGCTGACCAGCCGCGTTTCAAACGCTGGCGTCAGGCCGTGGCCCAGTTGTTTGCCGTAACGAAGGCTCGCCACATGGAAAAAATCCTTGGCTTGCATGAGGGTGTAAGCGAAAACCCGGTCGATCGCCAGGATGCTGACGCGCCGCAAGGGCGTGGAGACTTGCTTGGACATAATTCAACTTTTGTTTTGTTTTTATAAGGGAAAGTGGTCACCAGACGGCTGGATCGTCTTATTTTTTGTCGGATGTGTCCAGTGTCCTGTGTCAGAGGGGAGGCTTAGTCTCTGAAGGTCGTCTCCCTCCAACAAGAAAGAAAGGTGCCGCATGATCCCCAGAACCTTGTTCAGCTCCGAGCACGAATTGTTCCGCGACAGCGTACGAACCTTCCTCGAAAAAGAGGCCGTGCCGTTCCATGCGCAATGGGAGAAACAAGGCCATATCGACCGCAAACTGTGGAACAAGGCGGGGGAGGCGGGGATGCTCTGCTCGCACCTGCCGGAAGAATATGGCGGGCTGGGGGCGGACTTTCTCTACAGCGCGGTCGTGATCGAAGAGGTCGGCCGGCTCGGTCTGACCGGGATCGGTTTCTCCCTGCATTCCGACATCGTCGCACCCTACATCCTGCATTACGGCAGTGAAGCACTGAAGCACAAATACCTGCCAAAACTGGTCTCCGGCGAGATGGTCACGGCGATTGCCATGACCGAGCCGGGCGCTGGCTCCGACCTGCAAGGCGTGAAAACCACCGCCGTGCTGGATGGCGATGAATACGTCATCAACGGTTCGAAGACCTTCATCACCAACGGCTTTCTTGCGGACCTGGTGATCGTCGTCGCCAAGACCGATCCCAAGGCCGGCGCCAAGGGCACCAGCCTGTTTCTGGTGGAGGCGAATACGCCCGGCTTCGAGAAGGGCAAACGCCTGGAGAAGGTGGGAATGAAGGCCCAGGACACGTCGGAATTATTCTTCCAGGACGTGCGTGTGCCGAAAGAAAACCTGTTGGGTCAGGCTGGGGCCGGGTTCGCCTACCTGATGCAGGAATTGCCGCAAGAGCGTCTGACGGTGGCAATTGGTGGTCTGGCTTCTGCTGAAGCGGCGTTGCAGTGGACGCTGGATTACACCCGCGACCGTAAGGCCTTCGGCAAGGCGATTGCTGACTTCCAGAACACACGCTTCAAACTCGCGGAGATGGCCACGGAAATTCAGATCGGTCGAGTGTTCGTCGACAAATGTCTGGAATTGCACCTCCAAGGTAAGCTCGACGTACCGACGGCGGCGATGGCGAAATACTGGGGCACTGACCTGCAATGCAAAGTGCTCGACGAATGCGTGCAGTTGCATGGCGGCTACGGTTTCATGTGGGAATACCCGGTGGCCCGAGCGTGGGCGGATGCGCGGGTGCAGCGGATCTATGCCGGCACCAATGAAATCATGAAGGAGATCATTGCGCGCTCGCTTTGATGATCGTTCCCACGCTCTGCGTGGGAATGCCGCCGGGGACGCTCCGCGTTCCGCTTTGGTGGTGATCTGATCGGCCTCTTCGCGAGCAGGCTCGCTCCCACAGAAGTTCACAGTATCTGTGGGAGCGAGCCTGCTCGCGAAGCTTTTAGCGTTTAATCACGGTGCAGGGTTCGGATGATCCTTGTGAATCGCTTCAATCCCTGCCAGCACTTCATCGGAAAGCTTCAGATCGAAACTGGCAATGTTGCTGTCCAGTTGCTCCAGCGTTGTCGCACCAATGATGTTGCTGGTGACAAACGGCTGCTGCGTCACGAACGCCAACGCCATCTGCGCCGGGTCCAGACCGTGTTCACGGGCCAGCGCCACATAACGGCTGCACGCTGCTTCCGACTGCGCATTGAAATAGCGGCTGAAGCGGCTGTAGAGGCTCAGACGGCCTTTTGGCGGGCGAGCGCCACCTTCGTACTTGCCGGACAGGAAACCAAACGCCAGCGGCGAATAGGCGAGCAGGCCGCACTGTTCGCGGATGGCGATTTCCGCCAAGCCCACTTCAAAGCTGCGGTTGAGCAGGTTGTACGGGTTCTGGATCGATACCGCACGCGGCCAGCCACGGGCTTCGGCCAAGGCCAGAAAACGCATGGTGCCCCACGGCGTTTCGTTGGACAGGCCGATGTGGCGGATCTTGCCGGCCTTCACTTGCTCGTCGAGGGCTTCGAGGGTGTCCTCGAGCGGAGTCAGGTTGGCTTCGATCTTGTGTTTGTAGCCCAGTTGTCCGAAAAAGTTGGTGCTGCGCTCCGGCCAGTGCAACTGGTACAGATCGATGTAATCGGTCTGCAGGCGCTCGAGGCTGGCATCCACTGCGGCGGTAATGTGCTGGCGGTTGTGGCGCAGATTTTTGTCGCGGATGTAGTCGATGGTGTTGCCCGGGCCGGCGACCTTGCTGGCGAGGATCCAGTCGGCTCGGTCGCCGCGACTTTTGAAGTAATTGCCGATGTAGCGCTCGGTGGTGGCGTAGGTATCGGCTTTTGGCGGCACCGGGTACATCTCGGCGGTGTCGATGAAATTGATCCCGGCTTCCTTGGCCCGTTCGATCTGGGCGAAGGCTTCAGCTTCAGTGTTTTGCTCGCCCCAGGTCATGGTGCCGAGGCAGATTGCACTCACGTTCAGGTCGGTACGGCCTAGCTGGCGATAGTCCATCGGGTGCTCCTTGGGCAAAACAATCATAAAAGCAGGTTGAAATATTTTTCGCAATCTGCATAATTGCCGACCTCTTTCTGCAGTGGAAGTGATGCGCCGCCGCCGAAGAATCTTGCCGTTGAACGGACGCGCCGACCCGAGCCCCCGAAAGCGTCTGTATCCGGCTGCCTTTGACTTGTCAAAGTACGCACTATTCAGTAAGATCCGCCGTCTAATTTACAGGGCGGCCCCTGAGGCTATAAAGAATGAAAACTTTTACTGCTAAACCGGAAACAGTAAAGCGCGACTGGTTTGTCGTCGACGCTGCTGGTCAGACCCTGGGTCGTCTGGCCACCGAAATCGCGAGCCGTCTGCGTGGCAAGCACAAGCCTGAGTACACTCCTCACGTTGACACCGGCGACTACATCGTCGTAATCAACGCTGAGCAGATTCGTGTTACCGGTGCTAAAACCACTGACAAAATGTACTACTCCCACTCCGGTTTCCCGGGCGGCATCAAGTCGATCAACTTTGAAAAGCTGATCGCTAAAGCCCCTGAGCGCGTGATCGAGACCGCGGTTAAAGGCATGCTGCCTAAAAACCCACTGGGTCGCGACATGTACCGTAAGCTGAAAGTCTATGCGGGCGCTGCACACCCACATACTGCTCAGCAGCCCCAAGAACTGAAGTTTTAACGGAATAGTACATTATGTCGGCGACTCAAAATTACGGCACTGGCCGTCGCAAGACCGCAACCGCACGCGTTTTCCTGCGTCCGGGTACTGGTAACATTTCCATCAACAACCGTTCGCTGGAAAACTTCTTCGGCCGCGAAACTGCCCGCATGGTAGTTCGTCAGCCGCTGGAGCTGACTGAGACTGTCGAGAAGTTCGACATCTACGTCACCGTGATCGGTGGTGGTGTAAGTGGTCAAGCTGGCGCAATCCGCCACGGTATCACTCGCGCTCTGATGGACTACGACGAAACCCTGCGTGGCGCTCTGCGCAAAGCTGGCTTCGTTACTCGCGACGCCCGTGAAGTTGAACGTAAGAAAGTTGGTCTGCGTAAAGCGCGTAAGCGTCCGCAGTACTCGAAGCGTTAATTCCGCTTCCACGTTCAAAAAGAACGCCCGCCTCCTCACGGAAGCGGGCGTTTTTTTATGCCTGTGATTTATCAAAGAATTGCGCTGCGACAACTTGCCACTTCCGTAGACCCCCTATACTGCAAGGCTTGAGGGTATGAGCTCCGGGTAATTCCCTTGTCAGAATTGGGGCTTTTCATTACCATCTCGGCAAAATTTTTATAAGTAACATTGATTTATTTAGTAGATGCCTGATTTAACAGGCCACAAAAGCTGATGGGAGAGGACTGAATGAGCAATGACGGCGTGAATGCAGGCCGGCGTCGCTTCTTGGTAGCAGCCACATCCGTGGTGGGTGCTGCAGGAGCGGTGGGGGCTGCGGTCCCGTTCGTGGGGTCATGGTTTCCCAGTGCCAAGGCGAAAGCCGCTGGTGCACCGGTGAAAGTGAATGTCAGCAAAATCGAGCCAGGACAGCAGATGATTGCTGAGTGGCGCGGCCAGCCGGTGTTCATTGTCCGCCGTACCGAGGAAATCCTGGGGAATCTCAAGAAGATCGAGGGCCAGCTCTCCGATCCAACCTCCAAAAACTCCACGCAACCCACCTATGTCGACCCTGAAGTGCGCTCGATCAAGCCGGAAATTCTGCTGCTGATCGGGATCTGCACTCACCTGGGTTGCTCACCAACCTTCCGTCCCGAAGTGGCACCTGCGGATCTGGGCAAAGACTGGGTCGGCGGCTATTTCTGCCCTTGCCATGGTTCCCACTACGATCTGGCTGGCCGCGTCTACAAGTCGCAACCTGCGCCTTTGAACCTGCCAGTTCCCCCGCATTCCTATGAGACCGATGACCTGATTGTCATTGGCGTCGATACGGAGAAAGCGTGATGAGCAAGTTCATGGATTGGGTTGATGCGCGCTTTCCTGCGACCAAAATGTGGGAAGACCATCTCAGCAAGTATTACGCCCCAAAAAACTTCAACTTCTTCTATTTCTTCGGCTCGCTGGCGCTGCTGGTGCTGGTCAACCAGATCGTCACCGGTGTCTGGCTGACGATGAGTTACACGCCGTCGGCAGAAGAAGCGTTCGCCTCCGTTGAATACATCATGCGCGACGTCGAGTACGGCTCGATCCTGCGTTTGCTGCACTCGACCGGTGCCTCAGCGTTCTTCATCGTGGTGTATCTGCACATGTTCCGTGGCCTGCTCTACGGTTCATATCAAAAACCGCGCGAGCTGGTCTGGGTCTTCGGCATGCTGATTTACTTGGCGCTGATGGCCGAAGCCTTCATGGGTTACCTGCTGCCATGGGGTCAGATGTCCTATTGGGGTGCCCAGGTAATCATCTCGCTGTTCGGTGCGATTCCGGTCATCGGTAATGACCTCACGCAGTGGATTCGTGGTGACTATCTGATCTCCGGCATCACCCTGAACCGCTTCTTTGCCTTGCACGTTGTCGCACTGCCGATCGTGATCCTCGGCTTGGTGGTGCTGCACATTCTGGCACTGCACGAAGTGGGTTCGAACAACCCTGACGGCGTCGACATCAAGAAGCACAAAGACGAAAACGGCATCCCGCTGGACGGCATTGCCTTCCACCCGTACTACACCGTGAAAGACATTGTCGGTGTCGTGGTGTTCCTGTTTATCTTCTGCTTCATTGTGTTCTTCTTCCCGGAAATGGGTGGCTACTTCCTCGAAAAACCAAACTTCGAGCAAGCCAACCCGTTCAAGACGCCAGAGCATATCGCGCCGGTCTGGTACTTCACGCCGTTCTACGCAATCCTGCGGGCGATCCCCGACAAGCTCATGGGCGTAATCGCCATGGGCGCCTCGATTGCCTTGCTGTTTGTGCTGCCGTGGCTCGATCGGAGTCCGGTCAAATCGATGCGCTATAAAGGCTGGATGAGCAAAATCTGGCTGGTGGTGTTCTGCATTTCGTTCGTGATTCTCGGCATTCTTGGCGTTCTGGCGCCGACGCCGGAGCGGACTCTGGTGTCGCAGATCTGCACCTTCCTGTACTTCGCTTACTTCATTCTGATGCCGTTCTACACCAGGCTCGAGAAGACCAAACCGGTTCCGGAAAGGGTGACTGGCTGATGAAAAAGTTATTTTTTGCTCTGATTTTTGCTGCGCTGCCAGTGCTGTCTTTCGCCGCTGAACACGGTGGTCCGGAGCTGGAAAAAGTCGATATCGACCTCGCCGACAAAGCTGCCCTGCAGGATGGTGCGCGTACGTTTGCCAACTATTGCATGGGTTGCCACAGTGCCAAGTTCCAGCGTTACGAGCGGGTTGCCGATGACTTGGGCATTCCACACGAAATGATGCTGGAGAAGCTGGTGTTCACCGGTGCCAAGATCGGCGACCACATGAACATCGGCATGCAACCGGCCGACGCCAAGACCTGGTTTGGCGCTGCGCCGCCGGACCTGACCCTGGTCGCGCGCGTGCGCGGCACCGACTGGCTTTACGGCTACCTGCATTCGTTCTACGAAGATCCGACACGTCCTTGGGGCGTAAACAACAAGGTCTTCCCGAACGTCGGCATGCCAAACGTGCTCGTCGGTCTGCAAGGTCGTCAGGTGGTCGGCTGCAAACAGGTGCCGATCGTCGAAAACGGCAAGACGCAATATGATCCGCTGACCGGTACTGCGTTGACTCATGAAGCGTGCGATCAGCTGACCATCGTGCCGAAGACCGGTACTCTGGATAAAGAGCAGTTCGATGATAAGGTCAAGAATCTGGTAACCTTCCTGGCTTACTCGGCTAACCCGGTTAAGCTGCAACATCAGCGCATCGGTACTTACGTTTTGCTGTACCTGGCGTTCTTCTTTGTGTTCGCCTATCTGCTCAAGCGTGAATACTGGAAAGACGTGCACTGATACGCTTCAAGCATTGCTGTTAATCGCGCGCGCCCAAGGGCGCCTCCGATAACGCAACGTCTGGTCAGCCAGAGGTTGCGGGAGGCGCCCTTTGGGCGCGCGCGTTTTTCCGGTTCCGATAATTTCAACAAGCGAGGAGGATCGCCATGGGCGTGACCAATCGGTTGGCCTGTTACTCCGACCCCGCCGACCACTATTCCCACCGAGTGCGCATTGTGCTTGCAGAGAAGGGTGTCAGCGCCGAAATCATTTATGTGGAAGCTGGTCGCCAGCCGCCTAAACTGATTGAAGTGAACCCTTACGGCAGTCTCCCAACTCTGGTCGATCGTGACCTGGCGTTGTGGGAGTCGACCGTGGTGATGGAATATCTGGATGAGCGTTACCCGCACCCGCCATTGATGCCGGTTTACCCGGTGGCGCGTGCCAACAGCCGTCTGCTGATTCATCGGATTCAGCGCGACTGGTGTGGGCTGGTGGATCTGATTCTGGATCCGAAGAGCAAGGAAGCCGCGCGAGTCGTGGCGCGCAAGGAGTTGCGTGAAAGCCTGACGGGCGTGTCGCCGCTGTTTGCCGACAAGCCGTTTTTCCTCAGTGAGGAACAAAGTCTGGTGGATTGCTGCCTATTACCAATACTCTGGCGTCTGCCGATTCTGGGTATTGAACTGCCGCGGCCAGCCAAGCCGCTGCTTGATTACATGGAGCGCCAGTTTGCGCGTGAGGCTTTCCAGGCGAGTCTGTCTGGTGTCGAACGCGATATGCGCTAAGGCTTAAGGAGCCGCTATGAACTCCAGTCGACCTTATCTGGTCCGCGCGCTCTACGAGTGGATTGTCGATAACGATTGCACCCCGCACATGCTGGTCAATTCCGAATACCCGGCGGTGCAAGTGCCGCAGGGTTTTGCCAGTGACGGGCAGATTGTGCTGAATATTTCGCCGAGTGCCGTGCGTCATTTGCACATGGATAACGACGTGGTGACCTTCGAAGGTCGCTTCGGTGGTGTCCCGCACAGCCTGTACGTGCCGATCAGTGCGATCCTGGGTATCTACGCCCGGGAGAACGGTCAGGGCATGGTGTTCGATCTCGAGTCGCCTATGGATGACGAAGACGACATCGAGCTGGATGACGACCAGCCGCCTCCGGACAGCGAGCCGCCGCGCCCAAGTGGCCGGCCAAGCCTGAAAGTGGTGAAGTAATAAAAAAGGCGATCCAGATGGATCGCCTTTTTTTGTGGGCGCGTTTCGGCTGTCAGTCGATGTACTCGAACAGTTTCACAATCTTCTGCACACCGGAAACGCCCTGAACCAGGTTGGTCGCCTGAGTGGCTTCCTGTTTGGTCAGCAGGCCGAGCAGGTAGACGATGCCGTTCTCGGTCACGACCTTGATGCGCGAGCCAGGAATGCTGGCGTCAGTGAGCATCTGCGTTTTGATCTTGGAGGTCAGCCAGGTGTCGTTCTGGCGCGCCAGGAAGCCAGACGGCGGAATGACCTGAAGTTCGTTGTGAACGGTTTTTACCCGTTGCACGGCTGATGCTGCTTGCTCAGCCTTGGCTTTCAAGTCTGCGCGCGGCGTTTGACCGGCCAGCAGCACAACACCATTGAAACTGGTCACGACGATGTGCGAATCGTTGTCCAGAGCAGGGTCGGCCTTGGCCACGTTTACACCCACTTTGGTTTCGATCAACGAATCGTCGATCTTGCTGCCGAAGGTGCGGGTGCCACGGTCGTCGTCGATCGGTGCTTCACGGCTGGCGTTCACCACCGAGGTGCAGCCACTGATGCCGAGGCACAGGGTCAAGGCCAGAAGGCCAAGGCGATTAGGGGTCATTCTTCACTCCCGAACAGTTGGCTGTCGATCAGATCGCAAAGGCAATGGATCGCCAGCAAGTGGACTTCTTGAATACGTGCTGTGACGTTGGCCGGTACGCGAATCTCGACGTCCTCGGGCAACAGCAGCGACGCCATGCCGCCGCCATCGCGTCCGGTCAAAGCTACGACAATCATTTCGCGATCATGTGCGGCCTGGATCGCTTGAATAATGTTCGCCGAGTTACCGCTGGTCGAAATCGCCAGCAGCACATCGCCGGGTTGGCCGAGTGCGCGGATTTGCTTGGAGAAGATTTCGTTGTAGCTGTAGTCGTTGGCGATCGAGGTGATCGTCGACGAATCGGTGGTCAGGGCGAGGGCTGGCAGGCTGGGACGCTCGCGCTCGAAGCGGTTGAGCAGCTCCGACGAGAAGTGCTGGGCGTCGCCGGCCGAACCACCGTTGCCGCACGAGAGCATTTTGCCCTCGTTGAGCAGGGCGTTGACCATGATCTGGCTGGCTTGCTCGATGTGCGGTGCAAGTACGTCCATCGCCTGTTGCTTGGTGTCGATACTGGCCTGGAAAAGCTGGCGAATTCGGGATTGCATGTCCATCTGTGTGACCTTAAGTAGCGCGGCTGTCCGGCACATGAATGTGCAGCCCGCAAAGCAAAGAGCAAAAGTTGTCGGTGGAATTGTCCGGTTCGGGATGCAGGCCATCAACTGTCGAAAGCATTCTGCAACCAGTTCAGCTGATTCGGATGGCTGTCGATCGCCACCACATCGAAGCGGCAGGGGGAATTGGCCCAACGCGACTCGCGCTGAAGAAAATACTGCGCAGCGAAAATCAGTTTCTGCTGCTTGCGCCCATCGATGCTAGCGAGCGCGCCACCCCATTGAGTGTTTTTTCTGTAACGAACTTCAACGAATACTACTGTATCGCCATCAAGCATGACCAGATCAAGCTCGCCGCGTTTGCATAACCAGTTCTGCGCCAAGAGGCGCAAGCCTTGATTCTGCAGATGCTCGAGCGCTTGGCGCTCGGCATCCTTGCCGCTTTGCGAGCGTGACCTGTCGGGCATTAGCGCGGGGTGTCCGGCAGACGCTGAACCTGACCGCTGACGAATTGTGCCCAAGGCAACTGGCGCACAACGCGCTGAGTCGGAGTCATGCCGAGGCTGCCCGATTCACCGTCGATGCGGCTGTCTGGCAGCGCTTTGAGTTGACCCAGGCGCGGCGCCAAGCGATAGGCATCCACACCCATCGCGTACAGGCGACCGAGGCTGCCGGCGGCTTGCGGCCACTGCGCGACCACTTGCTGGCGCAGTGGATCGCTGTTGTCCAGCAACCATGGGGTTTCGCAGAAGCGGATGCCGTTCATGTCGTTGTACTGGTTCACGTCGCCGCTGGCGCTGTAAACGTGCGAAGTCGCATAGACAGGAACGTCACCGGCGTACTGGAAGTTCAGCGTCGGTTTGATCTGCTGTGCCTGTTGCGGCGTTGCCGCGAGGAAAATGAACTCGATGTCCTGACGGCGCGAAGGCTGGGCCGCTACGTTGGTGCCGGCAGCGTTCTGCAGGCTCTTGGCGCGGGCTTCGCTCTGACGCAACTGGAACATGTCGGCGATCTGCTGAGCCAGTTGCACCGGCTGATCAACGCGTTCGGTCGCTACGATGCTGCCACCGTTAGCCTGCCAATCCTGGCTGAACGCACGCAGCACGCGGTCGCCCCATTCGCCTTTCGGCACCATGATCGCGGCGCGGTGCAGGCCATCGGCACGGGCGCGGCGCGAGACTTCGCGGGCTTCGTCTTCAGCGGCCAGACCAAACTGGAACAGCTGCGCCGGGCCTTGATCGCCTTCGCTGTAGTTCAGCGCGAGGGTGGTGATCGGCAGTTGCGGGCGAGTGCTCAGCTGTTTGACCAGTGGTTTTTCCAGCGGGCCGACGACCAGTTGCACGCCATCAGCCTGAGCCTTGCGGTAGAACTCGTCCATCGAGGTCAGCTTCGAGCTGTCGTAGAACTCGATCGCTGGCGGCTTTTGCCCGGCCTGTTGAGCCTGGTAGTGCGCAGCCATGAAACCTTCACGCAGCGCTTTGCCGACAGCGGCCAGTGGACCGTCCTGTGGCAGCAGCAGGGCGATCTTGCTCAGCGGCTGGCTGGCCAGCTCTTTGAGTTTGGTCAGTGGCAGCGGCAGGTTGATCGCAGCTGGGTGCTTTGGATTCTGTGCGCGCCACGTGTCGATTGCCGCTTGCTGCTGTTCCAGGGTGCCGGCGGATTTCACGGCCAGTGCCAGGCCCATCCAGCCACCGAGATCGTCAGTGGTGTTGGGTTGCAGTTGATCGGTTGGCAGCGAGGCAATCAGAGTCCAGATCGCTTCGTGGTTCTTGCTCGCGGCCTCGCCTTGCAGCATCGGTGCGATGAACACGCGCTCGCGGGCGGCCGCCAGAGTCTGGCCGTCGGCCTCAAGGGCGCGGGCGTGAACAGTGCCGGTGCGCACTTGCTGTTCTTCCGGCATCTCGCCCAGGTGCTGCAGGCTCGGATGGCTCAGGGCAGTCAGTGCGGCTTTCGGCTGGTTGCGGGTCATCGCCAGTTCAGCATTCAGGGTGCTGGCGAAAATCTGCTGGCCTGGCTTGAGTTGCTCCATCGGCACTTGTTGCAGGATCTGCGCGGACTGTCCGGCATTGCCTTGGCGATAAGCCAGATCCGCCGCGCTCAGGCGCAACAGGGCGGCTTTTTCCGGGGTTTTCGCCTGGGTAGCCTGTTCGAGCAGTTGCTCGATGCTGGCATCCGGAGTCCGTGGAAGTTCGCCAAGGCTGGAGGAGGGGGAGCTGGCGCAAGCCGCCAACAGGGCAGCGAGGCAGAGGGCAGTGAACAGCCGCAGGCAAGCGATCATGTAAGTGTTCCTGATACTCGATCAAATTAGCGTCGAATTGTACCCAAGCACTGGCCGGGGCGCGATGTTAGTGGCGTGAAACGGGCAATTTAGCTGTAGTAAATGTTGCGGTGGTGCAAAACCACGGAGAAAACCGAGGTGGCTCGAAGCGCGTCGCAAGCCTCGTGTCGCGCTACAATGGCCGCTTTTACCGATCACGAGGTGTGCGCTTTGACTGCTCCAGGTTCCCTGAATTCCGCTGTTGGCTCGCTTTATGTGGTGGCGACGCCCATCGGCAACCTGGACGACATCAGCGCCCGGGCATTGAAGATCCTCCGTGAAGTAGCGTTGATTGCCGCTGAAGACACCCGTCACTCGGCGCGCCTGATGCAGCACTTCGGCATTGGCACGCCGCTGGCGGCCTGTCACGAACATAACGAACGAGATGAAGGTAGCCGCTTTATCACCCGTCTGCTGGCGGGCGACAACGTTGCGCTGATCTCTGATGCTGGTACGCCGCTGATTTCCGACCCGGGTTACCACCTGGTGCGACAGGCGCGTGCGGCCGGGATCAATGTCGTCCCGGTACCGGGGGCGTGTGCGCTGATTGCGGCGCTGTCGGCGGCGGGGCTGCCGTCCGATCGTTTCATCTTCGAAGGTTTCTTGCCGGCCAAATCGGTTGGGCGCAAAGCGCGACTGGAAGCCGTTAAAGAAGAACCGCGTACGCTGATCTTCTATGAAGCCCCGCACCGCATCCTCGAATGCCTGCAGGATATGGAAGCGGTATTCGGCGGCGAGCGTCAGGCATTGTTGGCTCGTGAGATCACCAAGACTTTCGAGACGCTCAAGGGTTTGCCGCTGTCCGAGCTGCGCGCGTTCGTTGAATCCGACAGCAATCAGCAGCGCGGCGAATGCGTGGTGCTGGTGGCGGGTTGGACGGCGCCGGAGTCCGAGGACGCTGTCAGCAGTGAAGCCATGCGCGTGCTGAATCTGTTGCTTGAAGAAATGCCGCTCAAACGCGCCGCCGCCCTCGCAGCGCAAATCACCGGCGAGCGCAAAAACGTGCTGTATCAGGTCGCACTGGAACAACAGAAGGGCGAGTAACCCGTCGCGCAGAGCGGTTTCCCGGCTATTTCCGCTTGTTCTTCGGGCGCTCTGCCGTTAACCTTCGCGGCGGAGAGTCGATCGGACAGTCGCTGCCCTCTATGAAAATTAGGGGGGGGAGGAAAGTCCGGGCTCCATAGGGCGAAGTGCCAGGTAATGCCTGGGAGGCGTGAGCCTACGGAAAGTGCCACAGAAAATAACCGCCTAAGCGCTTCGGCGCCGGTAAGGGTGAAAAGGTGCGGTAAGAGCGCACCGCACGTCTGGCAACAGTTCGTGGCTAGGTAAACCCCACTTGGAGCAAGACCAAATAGGGTCCCAAGGCGTGGCCCGCGCTGGGACCGGGTAGGTTGCTAAAGATGTCCAGTGATGGCCATCGTAGACGAATGACTGTTCAAGACAGAACCCGGCTTACAGATCGACTCTCCACCTTTTTCTTTCCCTGCTTGAATCAAAGGCGACAGGGCTGTGTAATATCAGCAGGCCTGCTCTGAAAGTTCGGCAGCGGCAAACGCAGTAATAGCCATTTCCCACCTTGCTTCAATCAACAGCAGAAGCGCTTTTGTAATACCGAAAAAATCTTACTCTTAACAAATTACTTTAACTTTCGAGCGCAGCTTTCAGTGCTGCATCAAGTTATGGGTCCAAAGTCTGCGCCAGATTGTCGTTACGCCTCCTTTTATGCTCCTAAATCTCCGTTCTGTAAGGGTTTTCCTTTAATCCGCGCCTTGACGGTGTGGTGGGCGCATTCCTATAGTGTGCGCAAGTGGCGGAAAGTGGCATGAAGTGGGTTTTTTGAGCTCAAAACGATAAAAATGGGAGAAACGCAGACGTGTTTCGCGGAGCTAACGCTATCAGTCTCGACGCAAAGGGCCGTCTCGCTATGCCGAGCCGGTACCGTGACGAGCTCGATTCGCGCAGTTCCGGCCAATTGATCGTCACCATTGATGCCGTTGATCCGTGTCTGTGTGTCTATCCGCTCGACGAGTGGGAAATTATTGAAACCAAGTTGCGTGCACTCCCTTCGCTTCGTGAAGAGAACCGTCGCTTGCAGCGTTTATTGATCGGCAACGCCGTCGACCTCGAGCTCGATGGCAGTGGCCGTTTTCTGGTTCCACCGCGTCTGCGCGACTACGCCAAGCTGGATAAGCGCGCGATGCTGGTAGGCCAACTGAACAAGTTCCAATTGTGGGACGAGGATGCATGGAACGCGGTGTCTGCCGCTGACCTTGCTGCCATTCAACAACCGGGCGCGATGCCTGATGAACTGCGTGATTTGATCCTGTGACTATTGATAGCGGCTTTAACCACATCACCGTACTGCTTGACGAAGCCGTCGAGGCTCTCGCCGTACGTCCTGATGGCTGCTATCTGGACGGCACGTTCGGGCGCGGCGGACACAGTCGGTTGATCCTCAGCCAGCTCGGCACCGACGGTCGGCTCATCGGATTCGACAAAGACCCTCAAGCGATTGCCACCGGGCAAACGCTAGCGGCCGAAGACGGCCGCTTTGTCGTTGTGCAGCGCAGCTTTGCCGAGCTCGGTTCAGTGGTTGCGGAGCAAGGTCTGAGCGGCAAGGTCAGCGGCATTCTGCTCGACCTGGGCGTGTCTTCGCCGCAGCTCGACGACGCTGAGCGCGGCTTCAGTTTCCTCAATGACGGCCCACTGGACATGCGCATGGACCCGTCCCGGGGTATCAGCGCTGCCGAATTCGTCAACACCGCGCCGGCTGAGGAAATCGCCCGGGTGTTCAAGGAATACGGCGAAGAACGTTTCTCCGGTCGCATGGCTCGCGCTGTCGCCGAACGTCGCGATATCAAGCCGTTCGAGCGCACTGCCGATCTGGCAGAAGTGTTGAAAGTCGCTAACCCAGCGTGGGAAAAAGGCAAGAACCCGGCGACCCGTGCATTCCAGGGTTTGCGCATCCACGTCAACAACGAACTGGGCGATCTGGAAGCCGGCCTCGAAGCGGCACTGGATGCTCTGGAAGTCGGCGGTCGTCTGGTCGTCATCAGCTTCCATTCGCTGGAAGATCGCATCGTCAAACTGTTCATGCGCAAGCTGGTGAAAGGCGAAGCCGACAACCTGCCGCGAAACCTGCCGGTTCGCCACGTTGCGTTCGAACCGAAAATCAAAGTCCATGGCAAAGCGCAGACGGCCTCCGACGCCGAACTCAAAGCCAACCCACGTTCCCGTAGCGCCGTCATGCGCGTCGCGGAGAAATTGCGTTGAGCAAGCTTTTCGCCAAGCCACTGCCCGGCGGCAGCTTTCTGATGCTGCTGCTGTTCATCGGCGTGCTCGTCTCGGCCATCGCCGTGTCGTACAGCGCGCACTGGAACCGGCAGTTGCTCAACACCCTTTATAACGAACTCAGCGTGCGCGACAAGGCGCAGGCCGAGTGGGGCCGTCTGATTCTCGAGCAGAGTACCTGGACTGCGCACAGCCGTATCGAAGTGCTGGCCACCGAACAATTGAAAATGCACATCCCTGGCGCGGCTGACGTGAAGATGGTGGCGCCATGATGAAACTCGAAGGCGCACTGTTCCCATGGCGCTTCCGCCTGATGGTCGCGCTGCTCGGCGTGATGGTCGCGGCGATCTGCTGGCGCATCATTGACCTGCAAGTGGTTGATCGTGACTTCCTCAAGGGTCAGGGCGATGCGCGCAGCCTGCGTCACATTCCGATTCCGGCTCACCGTGGTCTGATCACTGACCGTAACGGCGAGCCTTTGGCCGTAAGTACCCCGGTGACCACGCTGTGGGCCAACGCCAAGGAAATGCAGACGGCCAAAGAGAAGTGGCCCGCACTCGCTGCCGCTCTCGGGCAGGATCCGAAAGCCCTGACCGAACGCCTCGAAGCTCAGGCCAACAAAGAATTCATTTATCTGGTGCGCGGGTTGACCCCCGAGCAAGGCCAGGCTGTGCTCGATCTGAAAGTGCCGGGCGTCTACGGTATCGAAGAATTCCGCCGCTTCTATCCTGCCGGTGAAGTCACCGCGCACATGGTCGGTTTTACCGATATCGATGACCACGGTCGCGAGGGCGTCGAACTCGCCTACGACGAATGGCTCGCCGGTGTTCCGGGCAAACGCCAAGTCATCAAGGATCGGCGCGGTCGCCTGATCAAGGATGTTCAAGTCACCAAAAACGCCAAGGCCGGCAAGCCCTTGGCGTTGTCCATTGACCTGCGTCTGCAATACCTGGCCAACCGCGAACTGCGTAACGCGATCATCGAGAACGGCGCCAAGGCCGGCAGTCTGGTGATCATGGACGTCAAGACCGGCGAGATTCTCGCGATGGTCAACCAGCCGACCTACAACCCGAACAACCGTCGCAACCTGCAACCGGCGATGATGCGTAACCGCGCGATGATCGACGTGTTCGAACCGGGTTCGACCATGAAAGCCATTTCGATGAGCGCCGCGATCGAAACCGGTCGCTGGAAACCGAGCGACACCGTCGAGGTGTATCCGGGTTCTCTGCAGATCGGCAAATACACGATCAAGGACGTTTCCAAAACTGAAGGTCCGGTGCTCGACCTGACCGGGATTCTGATCAATTCCAGTAACGTCGGCATGAGTAAGGTCGCCTTCGATATCGGCGGCGAAACGATTTTCCGTCTCGCGCAGAAAGTCGGTCTCGGCCAGGACACCGGCCTCGGCTTCCCGGGCGAGCGTGTCGGCAACCTGCCGAACTACCGCGAGTGGCGCAAGGCTGAAACCGCCACGCTGTCGTACGGCTACGGTATTTCCGTGACCGCGATCCAGCTGGTTCACGCCTTCTCGGCGCTGGCCAACAACGGCCGTCTCGCACCGCTGACCCTGATCAAAACCGACAAGATGCCGCAGACCACGCAAGTCCTGCCGGAAGCTGTCGCAAAAACCATGCAAGGCATGCTGCAGCAAGTGATCGAAGCGCCGCGCGGCGTGTTCCGTGCGCAGGTGCCGGCGTATCACGTAGCAGGCAAGTCCGGTACTGCGCGTAAGACCTCGGTCGGCACCAAGGGCTACGCGGAAAATTCTTACCGTTCGCTGTTCGCCGGTTTCGGCCCGATGAGCGATCCGCGTTACGCAATCGTTGTGGTGATCGATGAGCCGTCCAAGGCCGGTTACTTCGGTGGTCTGGTTTCCGCGCCGGTGTTCAGCCGTGTGATGTCCGGCACCCTGCGTCTAATGAACGTGACTCCGGACAACCTGCCGAACACCCAGCAGGCCAACGCCACTCCCGTGATTCCGCTGAAAGCCAATGGAGGGCGCGGCTGATGTCATTAAGTCTGAACAAGATATTCCCCCACGCCGGCCACGATCTGTTGATCCGTGAATTGGCGCTGGACAGCCGCAACGTACGCGCAGGCGATCTGTTCCTCGCCGTGCCTGGCGGCAAATTCGATGGCCGTGCGCACATTGCCGACGCCCTGCAACGTGGCGCGGCAGCCGTGGCTTATGAAGTGGAAGGCGCCACCGTGCTGCCGATCACCGACGTGCCGCTGATTCCGGTCAAAGGTCTCGCTGCACAGCTGTCGGACATTGCCGGACGGTTTTACGGCGAGCCAAGTCATCACCTGAATCTGATCGGCGTGACCGGCACCAACGGCAAGACCAGCGTGACCCAGTTGGTCGCGCAGGCGCTGGATCTGCTCGGCCAGCATTGCGGCATCGTCGGCACCCTCGGTTCCGGCTTCTATGGCGCATTGGAAAGCGGTCTGCACACCACGCCGAATCCAATCGCCGTGCAAGCGACGTTGGGCGACCTGAAAAAGGCCGGCGCCAAAGCCGTGGCCATGGAAGTCTCGTCCCACGGTCTCGATCAAGGTCGCGTCACCGCACTGGCGTTTGACGTCGCGGTGATGACCAACCTGTCCCGCGATCATCTGGATTATCACGGCACCATGGAAGCGTACGCCGAGGCCAAGGCCAAGCTGTTCGCCTGGAATGATCTGAAGTGCCGCGTGGTCAACCTCGACGACGATTTCGGCCGGCAACTGGCCGCTGAAAAACGTGAGTCGCGGCTGATCACCTACAGCTTGCTCGACAGCAGCGCCTATCTCTATTGCCGCGAAGCGCAGTTCGACGACCACGGCGTGCGTGCCACGCTGGTCACGCCGCAGGGCGAACATCATCTGCGCAGCACGCTGCTTGGCCGTTTCAACCTGAGCAACGTTCTGGCTGCGGTCGGCGCCTTGCTCGGTCTGGATTACGCGCTCGACGAAATTCTCAAAGTGCTGCCGAAACTCGAAGGCCCGGCCGGTCGCATGCAGCGTCTCGGTGGCGGCACGCAGCCGTTGGTGGTGGTCGATTACGCCCACACTCCGGACGCGCTGGAAAAAGTGCTGACCGCGTTGCGCCCGCACGTCAAAGGCCAACTGCTGTGCCTGTTCGGCTGCGGCGGTGACCGTGATCGCGGCAAGCGTCCGTTGATGGCCGAAGTGGTCGAGCGTCTGGCCGATCAGGTGCTGGTCACCGACGACAACCCGCGCACCGAAGACCCAGCGGTGATTTTCGATGACATCCGCGCCGGTTTCACGGCTGTGGATAAAGTCACCTTCGTGGCTGGCCGTGGCCAGGCGATTGCGCAACTGGTTGCCGGCGCGTCCGCCGAAGACGTGATTGTCCTGGCCGGTAAAGGTCACGAGGACTATCAGGAAATCAATGGCGTGCGTCATGCCTTCTCTGATCTGGTCGAGGCCGATCACGCCTTGACCGCTTGGGAGGTAGCCCATGCTTAAGGCCCTGAAACTCAGCGAACTGACCAACGCGCTCGACGCTCGTTTGATCGCCGCCGATGCCAGCTTCGACGGCGTCAGCATCGACAGCCGTGCGATCCAGCCTGGGCAACTGTTTATTGCCTTGACCGGCCCGCGTTTCGACGGTCACGACTACCTGAACGACGTCGCCGCCAAAGGCGCCGTGGCTGCACTGGTCGAGCGTGAAGTGGCCGACAGCACCTTGCCGCAATTGCTGGTCAAGGACACCCGTCAGGCCCTCGGCCAGTTGGGCGCGCTGAACCGCGCTGCATTCACTCAGCCAGTCGCCGCGATCACCGGTTCCAGCGGCAAGACCACCGTCAAGGAAATGCTCGCGAGCATCCTGCGCACGCGCGGTCCCGTGCTGGCGACCCGTGGCAATCTGAACAATGACCTCGGCGCACCGCTGACCCTGCTCGAACTGGCCCCGGAACACACTTCGGCGGTCATTGAACTGGGCGCTTCGCGTCTGGGTGAAATCGCGTACACCGTCGGCCTGACCAAGCCGCACGTGGCGATCCTGAACAATGCCGGCACCGCGCACGTTGGTGAGTTTGGCGGGCCGGAAAAAATCGTCGAAGCCAAAGGCGAAATCATCGACGGGCTGGCGGCGGATGGCATCGCCGTGCTCAACCTCGATGACAAGGCCTTTGGGATCTGGAAGACCCGCGCGGGCGCGCGCAAAGTGCTGACGTTCGCCCTGAGCAACACGCAGGCGGATTTCTACGCCAGCGACCTGACCACCGATGCCCGTGGTTGCCCAGCCTTCAATCTGCACACACCTGAAGGTGTCGAGCGCGTTCAACTGAACCTGCTCGGCACGCATAACGTCGCCAACTCCATGGCCGCCGCCGCTGCCGCACACGCTTTGGGCGTGTCGCTGTTCGGCATCGCCACCGGGCTTGGCGCCGTGCAGCCGGTCAAGGGTCGCACCGTCGCGCAACTGGCGCAGAACGGCATGCGCGTGATCGATGACACTTACAACGCAAACCCCACCTCGATGTGCGCGGCCGTTGATATACTCGCCGGCTTTTCCGGCCGCACCGTCCTGGTGCTCGGAGATATCGGCGAGTTGGGCGATTGGGCGGAGCAGGGGCACCGCGACGTGGGCGAGTACGCCCGGGGCAAGGTTTCCGCGCTTTATGCCGTTGGGCCAAACATGGTTCACGCCGTGAACGCATTCGGTGAACAGGCGCATCACTTCGGCACGCAAGCCGAACTGATCCAGGCCCTCAACGCCGAGCAGGACACAAACACCACCATTTTGATCAAGGGTTCGCGCAGTGCAGCGATGGAAAACATCGTTGCGGCTCTGTGCGGGCCCAGTCTGGAGAAACATTAATGCTGCTGCTGCTAGCGGAGTATCTGCAACAGTTCTACAAAGGCTTCGCGGTCTTTCAGTACCTGACCCTGCGCGGGATCCTCGGTGTGCTGACCGCGCTGGTTTTGTCGCTGTGCTATGGCCCGTGGATGATCCGCACCCTGCAGAACCGTCAGATCGGGCAATCCGTACGTAACGACGGCCCGCAATCGCACCTGTCGAAATCCGGTACGCCGACCATGGGCGGCGCACTGATTCTGTCTTCGATTGGCGTCAGTACGTTGCTCTGGGCTGACCTGAGCAACCGCTACGTCTGGACTGTGTTGCTGGTGACCCTGCTGTTCGGCGCCATCGGTTGGGTCGACGATTACCGCAAAGTCATCGAGAAGAATTCCCGTGGCTTGCCGAGCCGCTGGAAGTACTTCTGGCAATCGGTGTTCGGCCTCGGCGCGGCGATCTTCCTTTATATGACCGCATCCACCCCGGTGGAAACCACGCTGATCCTGCCGATGCTCAAGGACTACAGCATTCCGCTGGGCCTCGGTTTCATCGTGCTGACCTACTTTGTGATCGTCGGTTCGAGCAACGCGGTCAACCTGACTGACGGCCTCGACGGTCTGGCGATCATGCCCACCGTGATGGTCGGCGGCGGTCTCGGCATCTTCTGCTACCTGTCGGGTAACGTGAAATTCGCTGAATACCTGCTGATCCCGTATGTGCCGGGCGCGGGCGAGCTGATCGTGTTCTGCGGCGCGCTGATCGGTGCGGGTCTGGGCTTCCTGTGGTTCAACACCTATCCGGCGCAAGTGTTCATGGGCGACGTCGGTGCCCTAGCACTTGGCGCGGCACTGGGCACCATCGCGGTGATCGTTCGTCAGGAAATCGTCCTGTTCATCATGGGCGGCGTGTTCGTGATGGAAACCCTGTCAGTCGTCATTCAGGTTGCGTCCTTTAAGCTGACCGGTCGCCGTGTGTTCCGCATGGCACCGATCCACCACCATTTTGAACTCAAGGGCTGGCCCGAGCCGCGCGTGATCGTCCGTTTCTGGATCATCACCGTGATTCTCGTATTGGTCGGCCTTGCCACCCTGAAGCTGAGGTAGAACGAGTGTCTCTGATCGCTTCTGACCACTTCCGCATCGTTGTCGGCCTCGGCAAGAGCGGCATGTCCCTGGTTCGCTTCCTGGCGAACCGGGGCACGTCGTTTGCCGTCGCCGATACGCGGGAAAATCCACCGGAACTGGCCACGCTCAAGCGTGACTATCCGCACGTGGAAGTGCGTTGTGGCGAGCTGGACGTCGAATTCCTCTGCCGTGCCGACGAGCTCTACGTGAGCCCCGGCCTGGCGCTGGCGACCCCGGCCCTGCAAGCCGCTGCGGCCCGTGGCGTGAAACTGTCCGGCGACATCGAGCTGTTCGCGCGTAACGCGCAGGCGCCGATCGTGGCCATCAGCGGTTCCAACGCGAAAAGCACCGTCACCACGCTGGTTGGCGAGATGGCGGCTGCGGCCGGCAAACGCGTCGCCGTCGGCGGCAACCTCGGCACCCCGGCGCTGGATCTGCTCAGCGACGACGTCGAGTTGTACGTGATGGAGCTGTCGAGCTTCCAACTGGAAACCACCGATCAGCTCAACGCCGAAGTGGCTACCGTGCTGAACATCAGCGAAGACCACATGGATCGCTACAGCGGTCTGCCGGCGTACCACTTGGCCAAGCACCGGATCTTCCGTGGCGCGAAGCAATTCGTGGTCAACCGTCAGGATGCGCTGAGCCGTCCGTTGATGGGCGAAGGCCAGCCATGCTGGACCTTCGGCCTGACCAAGCCGGATTTCAAGGCGTTCGGTATCCGTGAAGAAGGCGGCGAGAAATACCTCGCCTTCGAATTCCAGAACCTGATGCCCGTGCGTGAGCTGAAGATTCGCGGCGCACATAACCAGTCCAACGCCCTCGCGGCGCTGGCGCTCGGTCATGCCGTGGGCCTGCCGTTCGATGCGATGCTCGCGGCGCTGCGTAACTTTGCCGGTCTCGAACACCGTTGCCAGTGGGTGCGTGATCTCGACGGCGTTGCGTATTACAACGATTCGAAAGCCACCAACGTTGGCGCCGCCCTGGCCGCCATCGAAGGCTTGGGTGCGGACATCGACGGCAAGGTCATTCTGATCGCCGGCGGTGATGGCAAGGGTGCCGAGTTCAACGATCTGCGTGGTCCGGTGGCGGCCAACTGCCGCGCCGTGATCCTGATGGGGCGTGACTCCGACAAGATCGGCGAGGCCATCGGCGATGCCGTGCCGCTGATTCGCGCGACCTCGCTGATTGACGCCGTTGCGCAATGCCGCGCCGCTGCACAACCGGGTGACGTGGTACTGCTGTCGCCGGCCTGCGCCAGTTTCGACATGTTCAAAAATTACGAAGACCGTGGTCACCAGTTCGTCCGCGCTGTGGAGGAACTGGCATGAGCCTGCGCAATATCATCAAACCGTATCCGTCGCCGATCATCACCGGGCGCGGCATCGACCTCGATTTCCCAATGCTCGCCGGTTGCCTGGCGCTGCTTGGTCTCGGTTTGATCATGATCGCCTCGGCGTCCACTGAAGTGGCAGCCGCGCAGTCGGGCAGCCCGCTGTATTACATGATTCGCCATCTTATTTATGTGGTGCTGGGGCTGGGCGCGTGCATCGTCACCATGATGATCCCGATCGCCACCTGGCAGCGTCTGGGCTGGCTGATGCTGATCGGTGCGTTCGGCTTGCTGGTGATGGTGATCATCCCGGGCATCGGGCGCGAAGTGAACGGTTCGATGCGCTGGATCGGTTTCAGCTTCTTCAACGTGCAGCCATCGGAAATCGCCAAGGTCTTCGTGGTGATCTACCTCGCCGGTTATCTGGTGCGGCGTCAGAAGGAAGTGCGCGAGAGCTGGATGGGCTTCTTCAAGCCGTTCATCGTGCTGCTGCCGATGGCGGGCCTGTTGCTGATGGAGCCGGACTTCGGCGCCACCGTCGTAATGATGGGCGCCGCGGCGGCGATGCTGTTCCTTGGCGGGGTCGGGCTGTTCCGCTTTTCGCTGATGGTGGTGTTGGCGGTCGGGGCCGTGGTCTTGCTGATTCAGATGCAGCCTTATCGAATGGCGCGCCTGACCAACTTCGCTGACCCGTGGGCCGACCAGTTCGGCGCCGGTTATCAGCTGTCGCAAGCCTTGATCGCGTTCGGTCGCGGTGAATGGCTGGGCGTCGGTCTGGGCAACAGCGTGCAGAAGCAGTTCTACCTGCCGGAAGCGCACACCGACTTCGTGTTCTCGGTACTGGCTGAAGAGCTCGGCGCAGTGGGTTCGCTGTGCACCGTGGCGCTGTTCGTGTTCGTGTGTATTCGCGGCATGTACATCGGCTTGTGGGCGGAAAAAGCCAAACAGTTCTTCGCCGCTTATGTGGCTTACGGTCTGTCGTTCCTGTGGATTGGTCAGTTCCTGATCAACATCGGTGTGAACGTCGGTCTGCTGCCAACCAAAGGTCTGACCTTGCCGTTCCTCAGTTACGGCGGCAGCTCGCTGGTGATCTGCTGTGCCTGCCTCGGCTTGTTATTGCGCATCGAGTGGGAGAGTCGAACCCACCTGGGCAGTGAAGAGATGGAATTCCATGAGAGCGACTTCGCTGAGGAGCCGAATCATGGGCGCTAACGTATTGATCATGGCCGGCGGAACCGGCGGCCACGTGTTCCCGGCGCTGGCCTGTGCCCGCGAGTTTCAGGCGCGCGGCTACACCGTGCACTGGCTCGGCACGCCACGCGGAATCGAAAACGAATTGGTGCCGGCCGCAGGCCTTGAACTGCACCGCATCAACGCCACGGGCCTGCGCGGCAAGGGCAAACTGTCGCTGCTCAAGGCGCCGTTCATGCTGCTCAAATCGGTGTGGCAGGCTCGGGCGATCATTCGTCGCTTGCAGCCGGTGTGTGTGGTTGGCTTCGGTGGTTATGTGACTGGCCCCGGTGGCCTCGCCGCGAAACTGGCCGGCGTGCCGGTGATCGTTCACGAGCAGAACGCCGTGGCCGGCACCGCCAATCGGTTGCTGGTGCCGTTCGCCGCCCGAGTGTGTGAAGCGTTCCCCGACACCTTTACTCTGTCGGACACCCGCCGTACCACCGGAAACCCGGTGCGCAGCGAGCTGTTCCTCGACACATCGCGACCTGCCCTGGCCGGTCGCAAAGCGCGTTTGCTGATCCTTGGCGGAAGCCTGGGCGCAGAACCGTTGAACAAATTGCTGCCTGAAGCCCTGGCCCAAGTCGCTGCCGATTTGCGCCCGGAAGTGTTTCATCAGGCCGGCAAAAACCACGATGAAGTGACTGCAGAGCGCTACCGCGCCGCCGGCGTCGATGCGCAGGTGCAGCCGTTCATCAAAGACATGGCCCAAGCCTATGGTTGGGCTGACCTGGTGGTGTGCCGCGCAGGCGCGTTGACCATCAGTGAGCTGGCTGCCGCCGGTCTGCCCTCGATGCTGGTGCCTTTGCCCCACGCGATCGACGATCACCAGACCCGCAACGCCGATTATTTGGCCCGTGAAGGCGCTGCCTTCCTGATGCCGCAAAGAACGACTGGTGCCGCGGACCTTGCCGCGCGCCTGACAGAGGTCTTGATGCAACCGCAACGACTCGAAGATATGGCCCAAGCGGCCCGCCGTCTGGCGAAACCCGATGCCACCCGTAGCGTGGTCGATACCTGTCTGGAGGTGGCCCATGGTTGAGAATCAGAAAGCCATGCCGCAACCGGAAATGCGCCGCATCCGTCGCATCCACTTCGTCGGTATCGGCGGCGTGGGCATGTGCGGTATCGCCGAAGTGTTGTTGAACCTGGGCTATGAAGTGTCCGGTTCCGACCTGAAGGCTTCGCCGGTTACCGAACGTCTTGAATCGTTCGGCGCACACATCTATATCGGCCACCGTGCCGAGAACGCTTCGACCGCCGATGTGCTGGTGGTGTCGAGCGCTGTGAACACTTCCAACCCGGAAGTCGCGACTGCGCTTGAGCGTCGTATTCCAGTGGTGCCGCGTGCCGAAATGCTCGCCGAGCTGATGCGCTACCGCCACGGCATCGCCGTCGCCGGTACGCATGGCAAAACCACCACTACCAGCCTGATCGCTTCGGTGTTCGCCGCCGGTGGTCTGGATCCGACGTTCGTCATCGGTGGTCGTCTGAATGCGGCGGGCACCAATGCCCAGCTCGGCACCAGCCGCTATCTGATCGCCGAAGCCGACGAAAGCGATGCAAGCTTCCTGCACCTGCAACCGCTGGTGGCCGTGGTCACCAACATCGACGCCGACCACATGGCGACCTACGACGGTGACTTCAACAAACTGAAGAAAACCTTCGTCGAGTTCCTGCACAACCTGCCGTTCTACGGTTTGGCGGTGATGTGCCTGGACGATCCAGTGGTGCGCGAAATCCTGCCGCTGGTGAAACGTCCGACCGTGACCTACGGCTTCAGCGAAGACGCTGACGTGCGCGCGATCAATGTGCGTCAGCAAGGCATGCAGACCTTCTTCACCGTGCTGCGTCCTGACCGCGAGCCGCTGGATGTGTCCGTGAACATGCCGGGCAACCACAACGTCCTCAACTCGCTGGCGACCATCTGCATCGCCAGTGACGAAGGCGTCAGCGATGAAGCCATCGTTCAGGGCCTGTCGGGTTTCCAGGGCGTTGGTCGACGCTTCCAGGTCTACGGCGAACTGCCGGTAGACGGCGGCAACGTGATGCTGGTCGACGACTACGGTCACCACCCGACCGAAGTCGCTGCAGTGATTAAAGCCGTGCGCGGTGGCTGGCCGGAGCGCCGTCTGGTGATGGTCTACCAGCCGCACCGTTACAGCCGCACCCGCGATCTGTACGACGACTTCGTCAATGTACTGGCCGACGCCAACGTGCTGCTGTTGATGGAAGTCTATCCGGCCGGTGAAGAGCCGATCCCCGGTGCCGACAGCCGCAAGCTGTGCAACAGCATTCGCCAGCGCGGTCAGCTCGATCCGATCTACATCGAGCGTGGCGTCGATCTGGCGCCGCTGGTCAAGCCGCTGTTGCGTGCCGGCGACATCCTGCTGTGCCAGGGCGCGGGTGATATCGGCGGTCTCGCGCCGAAGCTGTTGAAAAGTGAATTGTTCGCTGGCGCCGTGGCGGCGTCGGTCGAGGGGAAGTTGAAATGACTGCTGCCTACGCCAAGCTGTTCTCCACGATCGCGCCGAAAGACTTCGGCCGCGTTGCCGTGCTCTTTGGCGGTCTGAGTGCCGAGCGTGAGGTTTCACTGAAATCCGGTAACGCCGTACTCGACGCCCTGCAAAGCGCTGGCGTGGACGCGTTCGGCATCGACGTTGGCGATGACATTCTGCAACGTCTGCTCAGCGAAAAGATCGACCGCGCGTTCATCATTCTTCACGGCCGTGGCGGTGAAGACGGCTCCATGCAGGGCCTGCTCGAAGTGGCGGGCATTCCGTACACCGGCAGCGGCATTCTGGCTTCGGCACTGGCGATGGACAAACTGCGCACCAAGCAGGTCTGGCACAGCCTCGGGATTCCGACGCCGCGCCACGCCGTGCTGTGCAGCGAAGCCGATTGTATTTCCGCAGCGACGGAACTGGGCTTCCCTTTGATCGTCAAACCGGCCCATGAAGGTTCAAGTATCGGGATGGCCAAAGTGAGTTCTGCGTCCGAGTTGATCGACGCATGGAAAGCGGCCAGTACCTACGATTCGCAAGTGTTGGTTGAGCAATGGATTCAAGGTCCGGAGTTCACCATCGCCACCCTGCGTGACCAGGTGTTGCCTCCAATCGCCTTGGGTACACCGCACACGTTCTACGACTACGACGCCAAGTACATCGCCAACGATACCCAGTACCGCATTCCGTGCGGGCTGGATGCCGCCAAGGAAAAAGAACTCATGGATCTCACGGCCAAGGCCAGTGAGGCGTTGGGTATCGCCGGTTGGGGCAGGGCGGACGTGATGCAGGACGCCGACGGGCAGTTCTGGTTCCTCGAAGTCAACACCGCTCCGGGCATGACCGATCACAGTCTGGTGCCGATGGCGGCCCGTGCGGCCGGTCTGGATTTCCAGCAACTGGTTCTGGCCATTCTGGCCGCCAGTGTTGAAGACGCTAGAGGTTAAGACGATGCAAGGCGCTCAGCTCAGACATCAGCCTCCCGCACCCGGCCGCAAGCCGGTGCCACGGGGTGCCAGCCGTATGGTGGCGAAAGAGCCGATGTCTGCGCGCCTGCCGAAAGCCAATTTCGGCTTCGTGAAAAGTCTGTTCTGGCCGGTGCTGCTGGTCGTGCTGGGCTTTGGCACATACGAAGGTGCAACGCGTTTGCTGCCGTACGCCGACCGGCCGATCACCAAGATCGCCGTGCAGGGCGACCTGAGCTACATCAGCCAGCAAGCGGTGCAGCAGCGGATCGCCCCGTATGTGGCGTCGAGCTTCTTCACCATCGACCTGGCCAGCATGCGCACCGAGCTCGAGCAGATGCCATGGATCGCCCACGCCGAAGTCCGTCGCGTGTGGCCGGACCAAGTGGTGATCCGCCTCGAAGAGCAATTGCCGGTAGCGCGGTGGGGCGACGAGTCATTGCTGAACAACCAGGGCCAGGCGTTTACGCCCAAGGAACTGGCGAACTACGAACACTTGCCACAGCTGTTCGGTCCACAGCGGGCCCAGCAGCAAGTGATGCAGCAGTATCAGGTGCTGAGCCAGATGCTGCGGCCGTTGGGCTTCTCGATTGCGCGCCTGGAATTGCGTGAACGCGGGAGCTGGTTCCTGACCACCGGTGCCGGCAGTTCCGGCCCCGGCATCGAGTTGCTGTTGGGACGCGGCAACCTGGTGGAAAAGATGCGCCGCTTTATCGCCATCTATGACAAGACGCTTAAAGACCAGATTACGAACATTGCGCGCATCGATCTGCGCTACGCCAACGGCCTCGCTGTTGGCTGGCGGGAACCTGTAGCGCCGACGACAGCCCAACCCGCTGTCGCAAAGAATTAAGAAGAGGCAGGACCCATGGCAAACGTGCAAAGCGGCAAAATGATCGTCGGTCTCGATATCGGCACCTCCAAGGTGGTGGCGCTGGTCGGCGAGGTCTCCGACGACGGCTCGCTGGAAATCGTCGGGATCGGTACCCATCCGTCCCGTGGCCTGAAGAAGGGCGTGGTGGTCAACATCGAGTCCACCGTGCAATCGATCCAGCGCGCGATCGAAGAAGCCCAACTGATGGCGGGCTGCCGCATTCACTCGGCGTTCGTCGGCGTGGCGGGCAATCACATCCGCAGCCTGAACTCCCACGGCATCGTCGCGATCCGTGATCGCGAAGTCAGCTCGGCCGACCTTGAGCGTGTGCTCGACGCCGCCCAGGCTGTGGCGATCCCGGCTGACCAGCGCGTGCTGCACACCCTGCCGCAGGATTACGTGATCGATAACCAGGAAGGCGTTCGCGAGCCACTGGGCATGTCCGGCGTGCGTCTGGAAGCCAAGGTTCACGTGGTCACCTGCGCCGTCAACGCCGCACAGAACATTGAAAAATGCGTGCGTCGCTGCGGTCTGGAAATCGACGACATCATCCTCGAGCAACTGGCCTCGGCCTACTCGGTGCTGACCGATGACGAGAAAGAGCTGGGCGTGTGCCTGGTCGACATCGGCGGCGGCACCACCGACATCGCGATCTTCACCGAAGGCGCGATCCGCCACACCGCGGTGATCCCGATTGCCGGTGATCAGGTGACCAACGACATCGCCATGGCGTTGCGCACCCCGACCCAGTACGCCGAAGAAATCAAGATCCGTTACGCCTGCGCCCTGGCCAAACTGGCCGGTGCCGGTGAAACCATCAAGGTGCCAAGCGTCGGCGACCGTCCACCGCGCGAACTGTCGCGTCAGGCCCTGGCCGAAGTGGTCGAGCCGCGTTATGACGAACTGTTCACGCTGATTCAGGCCGAGCTGCGTCGCAGCGGCTACGAAGACCTGATCCCGGCCGGCATCGTCCTCACCGGCGGTACCTCGAAGATGGAAGGCGCCACTGAACTGGCCGAAGAAATCTTCCACATGCCGGTTCGTCTGGGCGTGCCGCACGGCGTCAAAGGTCTCGACGACGTAGTGCGCAACCCGATTTATTCCACTGGCGTTGGCTTGTTGATGTACGGCCTGCAAAAGCAGTCCGACGGGATCTCGTTCTCGGGCATCGGCAGCCGCGACAGCTACAGCAACGAAGAGCCACAGGCGCCGTTGCTGGACCGGTTGAAGAAGTGGGTTCAAGGCAACTTTTAAAAGCAGCTGGAAGCGTCAAGCTTCGAGCGGCAAGCAGTAGCAGTAGATGCACCGCAACAAACATGCAGTAGGCGAAAAAACTAGAGAATGTAAGGAGAGGGAAAATGTTCGAACTCGTAGACAACATCCCCGCAAGCCCGGTAATCAAAGTTATCGGTGTCGGCGGTGGCGGCGGCAACGCTGTCAACCACATGGTCAAGAGCAACATCGAAGGCGTTGAATTCATCTGCGCCAACACTGATGCTCAAGCGCTGAAAAACATCGGTGCGCGCACCATTCTGCAACTGGGTACCGGTGTGACCAAAGGTCTGGGCGCCGGCGCCAACCCTGAAGTAGGTCGTCAGGCCGCTCTCGAAGACCGTGAGCGCATTGCCGAAGTCCTGCAGGGCACCAACATGGTGTTCATCACCACTGGCATGGGCGGCGGCACCGGTACTGGTGCTGCGCCGATCATCGCCGAAGTGGCCAAGGAAATGGGCATTCTGACCGTTGCGGTCGTGACTCGTCCGTTCCCGTTCGAAGGCCGCAAGCGTATGCAGATCGCCGACGAAGGCATCCGCATGCTCTCGGAAAGCGTCGACTCGTTGATCACCATTCCGAACGAGAAGCTGCTGACCATCCTCGGTAAAGACGCCAGCCTGCTGTCGGCTTTCGCCAAGGCAGACGATGTACTGGCCGGTGCCGTTCGCGGTATCTCCGACATCATCAAGCGTCCGGGCATGATCAACGTCGACTTCGCCGACGTGCGTACCGTGATGAGCGAAATGGGCATGGCGATGATGGGCACTGGCTGCGCCAGCGGTCCGAACCGTGCACGTGAAGCCACTGAAGCGGCAATCCGCAACCCGTTGCTGGAAGACGTGAACCTGCAAGGCGCACGCGGCATCCTGGTGAACATCACTGCCGGTCCTGACCTGTCCCTGGGTGAGTACTCCGACGTGGGTTCGATCATCGAAGCCTTCGCTTCCGAGCACGCGATGGTCAAGGTCGGTACCGTTATCGATCCGGACATGCGCGACGAGCTGCACGTGACCGTGGTTGCCACGGGTCTGGGCGCGAAAATCGAGAAGCCTGTGAAGGTCATCGACAACACCGTTCACACTTCCATGGCTTCCGCTCAGGTGCAACAACCGGCTGCGGCCCGTCAGGAAGCGCCAGCGGTGAATTACCGTGATCTGGACCGTCCGACCGTCATGCGCAACCAGGCTCAGGCCGGTGCTGCGGCTGCCGCGAAGATGAATCCGCAAGATGATCTGGATTACCTGGACATCCCGGCATTCCTGCGTCGTCAGGCCGATTGATGGAATGTATCAGGGCTATGAAGGTGATTGGTGTTCAGCAAAGGCATGGTCTGCTATCATCGCCAGCCTTTGTTGATACCAGTTCGCAATTTGCGCTGAAGCGGCCCAAGCCATGATTAAACAACGCACACTGAAAAATATTATCCGTGCCACAGGTGTAGGCCTGCACTCCGGTGAGAAGGTCTATCTGACCCTCAAGCCTGCGCCTGTCGACACTGGCATTGTGTTTTGTCGCGCTGACCTCGACCCTGTGGTGCAGATTCCTGCCCGCGCGGAAAACGTCGGTGAAACCACTATGTCGACGACGCTGATCAATGGCGACGTGAAAGTGGACACGGTAGAGCACTTGCTCTCGGCCATGGCTGGCCTGGGCATCGATAACGCCTACGTCGAGCTCTCCGCGTCCGAAGTCCCGATCATGGATGGCAGCGCTGGACCCTTCGTATTCCTGATTCAATCGGCAGGCCTGGAAGAACAGGACGCCGCCAAGAAATTCATCCGCATCCTGCGTGAAGTGACAGTGGAAGACGGCGACAAGCGCGCCACTTTCGTCCCTTTCGAAGGGTTCAAGGTGAGCTTCGAGATCGATTTCGATCACCCGGTATTCCGGGACCGCACCCAAAGTGCAAGCGTGGATTTTTCCAGCACTTCGTTCGTAAAAGAAGTCAGCCGCGCCCGTACCTTTGGTTTCATGAGTGACATCGAGTACCTGCGCAAGCACAACCTCGCACTCGGCGGCAGCGTTGAAAACGCAATCGTGGTCGATGCCGATGGCGTGTTGAACGAAGACGGCCTTCGCTATGAAGACGAATTCGTGAAGCACAAGATCCTCGATGCCATTGGCGACCTGTATCTGCTGGGTAACAGCCTGATTGGTGAGTTCAAAGGCTTCAAGTCCGGTCATGCACTGAACAACCAGCTGTTGCGCAAGTTGATTGAGCAAACAGATGCTTGGGAAGTGGTGACGTTCGAAGACGCCAGCACCGCACCAATCTCTTACATGCGCCCGGTTGCGGCGGTGTAAGTAAAAAACCTCTCTAGTTTTTTGAAGGCCATCCCCGGATGGCCTTTTTTTATGCCTGTGGTTTCTCTAGTGCCTGATCCGGCCTCTTCGCGAGCAAGCTCGCTCCCACATTTCAAATGCATTTCCCTGTGGGAGCGAGCCTGCTCGCGAAGGCGCCGGTGCAACCGCCACAGAACCCTCAGGCAGCCATCACCACCCGATTCCGCCCCCGTTCCTTGGCCTGATACAACGCCTTGTCCGCCGCAAACAGCAACTGCTCCAACGTCATCTCACTCGCCGCCGTCCAGGTCGCGATGCCAATACTCACCGTCATCGGCCGCTCCGCCCCGTCAACCCGCGGCAGTTGCTCCACGGCATTACGAATATGCTCGGCAATCATCTGCGCACCCTGGCCATCGGTCTCGGCCAGAATCACCGAAAACTCCTCGCCACCATAGCGCGCGACCAAATCCGCCGGTCGTCGCACATTGTCAGTGATGACCTTGGCCAACGACTTCAACGCCTGATCACCAGCCTGATGCCCATGCCGGTCGTTAAACGCTTTGAAATGATCGGCATCAACCATCATCACCGACAGCGGTTTGCCCGAACGCTGGGCGCGGAACCACTCGTGACGTAGCGATTGATCCAGCATCCGACGATTGGCTACACCGGTCAGCGCATCAGTCGCGGCCAATTGCGCCAGCTCGCGCTCGGCACGCTGGCGTCGGCGCAGCTCGCGGGCCAGCAGCCAGGTCAGCCACAGCAAGCCCACGCACAGCACGCCGGTGGCACCGCTGATCAGCAGCGCCGTGCGGCGCCAGGTGGCAAACACCTCATCGCTGGACAGCGCGACCATGACCGTCAGCGGCAGATTGCCGACCCGCGAGTAGGTATAGAGACGCTGTTGATGGTCAATGCTCGAGGTGCTGGTGAAACTGCCATTGCCATCGGGGTCGCGCAGGATTCGTATCACATTGGGCCGATTGCCGAAGCTCTTGCCGATTGAATCGCTCTGCAGATATGGCTTCTGCGCCAGCAGGACGCCGTCGTGGTCGATGATGTTCAGCGTGCTGCCTTTGCCGATGTCGAGGCTGTTGAACAGCTGATCGAAGTAGTCGAGTTTCATCGACGCCACCGCCACGCCGGCGAACTCCCCGGTGTCCGTAGAAATCCTGCGGCTGAAACTGATGCGCCATTGATTCGCCTCGTCGCAGTCGCAGCGGGTCTTGAACGGGCGGCTGATGAACATGCCCATGTCGCGGTTGAAGGCGTGGGCGAGGAAGTAATCGCGGTCGGCGAAATTGCCCGGTTTCGGTTCGATGCGAGAAGAGTCGGCGAGCACGTCGCCATGCTTGTCGAGCAGCAGAATATCGCCCTTGAAACGCGCGGTGGTGGAGCGATCAAACAGCGCCAGATGACGGATCTGCGGCGAGATGTCCTGCAGGTCATCGCGCTGGGCTGAGGCGATCAGGCCCTGCAGGGTCAGGTCGTAGAGTTCGACGGTGCGCAGCACGTCGGCGTCGATCAACTGGGCGATGGTGGTGGCACTGCGGGTTGCGGATTGCCGAGCGTTGGCGTGCTCGCGGATCAGCAGAAAAGTGACGATGCACAAAATCGCGATCACGGTCAGCAAACTGCCGCAGATCAGCAGCAGCTCGGGGCGTCCGGTCTTGCCCGTAACGGGCGGGGTGCGGCTCGCGATCATGATGGGATTGTCGGTTAGAGGGATCTTGTAAGCGTAGTTGCACTCCCGTAGGAGCTGCCGAAGGCTGCGATCTTTTGATCTTGCTTCTAAAAATCAAAAAGATCGCAGCCTGCGGCAGCTCCTACAGTTTCAGCGCCGATCTTAGAAGACGTTGATCGGGTAGTCGATGACTACGCGGTATTCATCGGTGTCGGTATCAATCGCGCCGTAACCATTGCCGCCACGGTTGGTCGCCCATTGCAGGCGTACCGCGAGATCTTTGGCCTGGCCGCTTTGCACGACGTACTGCAAATCGATGTCGCGCTCCCAATGCTTGGCGTTACGACCATCAGCGCTGTACCAGTTGGAGTAGCCCTTGCTGTCAGGATCGACTTTGGTCAGATCCACCGTTCCCCGCGAGTAGGACAGCGCCGTGGTCAGGCCCGGCATGCCGACACCGGCAAAGTCGTAAGCGTACTTGAGCTTCCACGAACGCTCGTTCGGGCCGTTGAAGTCCGAGTATTGCTGCGAGTTGTCGAGGTAAACGCTGTCGCCCTGGCTGATGTAGTCGAACGGTGTGTTGCCGTTGACCCGCTGATACGCGGCGGTGACGCTGTGGTTGCCGACGCCGACGGTGAAATGCAGGCTGTAGGTGTTGTTGTCGATATTGCCGAGCAACGCATCACCGGTGTCTTGCGTGTGATAGAAGTGCAGGCCCGGGTTGAGGCTGACCAGATCGTTCAACTGCCAGGTGTAATCCAGGTCGTAGTAGTACTGGTTCCAGATGTCCTTCAGCTCGGAGGCATACAGGCTGCTGGTCAAGCCTTCGACACCGCTCCAGGCCACGCCGGCCCAGTTCAGGTGTTGGCTTTCGTCACCGTCGGCCAAGGTGCCGTAGGAAGTGCCGATCCGTGTGTGACCGCTTTGGTTGTAAGGCTTGGTGAAACTGGCCTGACCACCCTCGATCAGCCAGCCATCGAAGCTGTGGTTGGTCAGGCTCACACCACGAAACGTCTGCGGCAGCATGCGCGTGTCACCGCCGGCGATCACCGGGTTGGTGAGGAACAGGTCACCGGCCTTCAATTCGGTATCGAAGGCGCGCATCTTCAATGTGCCGCCGGCGGTGGAGAACGATCCCGGTGCTTTGCCGTTGCCATCGCTGATCGGCAGGATGCTCGAACCGTCCGTACCGCCACCGCCGTCGAGTTTCAACCCGAGCATGGCGTGGGCATCGATGCCGAAACCGACCGTGCCTTCGGTGTAACCCGACTGAAAGATCCCGAGAAACCCTTGTCCCCACTCGATGTTGTCGTCCGCTTGCTGCAGGCGGTTGCGATTCATGTAGTAGTTGCGGGCGTTGAGGTTGAGGCTCGAACCTTCGACGAAGCCTTCTTTGGCAGGTTCTTCAGCGTGAGCGGCGGGAGCAATCGTTGCGGCAATTGCAATGAACAGCGGGGTGAAACGGACTGGGTAACGCACGTGCAATGGAGCTCCTTGGGTCAACTGGCGCCTCTATGTGTTGAGGCGCTCGATGTTTCTTGTTGTTACAGACGAACCAAACGGCTTTCAAACCACAACGAAAAAAGGCCGCTGAAAGGCAGCGGCCTGGAATGACGACGGTTGAACGGGAAGAGCCAAACAACCGCGTCGAGGGAATCGGTTAAGCGGGGGGCGGCTCAGCTGTCTTTTTCCAGCGATTGAGCCTGGGACGTTGCGGCTTGCGGGGCTTGCGAGGCGTCTTGGGCCTTGGCCATCACTTCGGCCTGATGCTGATCGAATGCCTGAGCGCGAGCGACATTCTGCGCCACAAACGACTGCGATTCTTCAGCCATCGCCATCGGCGACAGGATCAATGAGGACAAAACGAACGCGCTGGCAATACCCATACTGTTGGACATCTTGAAAACCTTCTCGCTTGGCGAGTGCTGTTTGGTGCGGGCAAAGATAAGGTCGCCGGGCGTTGGGAAACAGCGTGATTTTCATAAATGACTGTTACAGCAGAAGCAAAGATCGCGGCTTGAGATCGTTCCCACGCTCTGCGTGGGAATGCCTCATCGGACGCTCCGCGTTCGGCTTTGGAAGGGACGCAGAGCGTCCCCGGCTGCATTCCCACGCGGAGCGTGGGAACGAGCGGTGCGCAAGGGTTAAACAGGGAGGTGAATCCCGAAAGTATTCATCCCCCGATCACTGCGCACAAACACATCCCCGCCATGCATCAGCGCAATCGCCTTGACGATCGCCAGCCCCAAGCCATGGTTATTGCCGCTATTACTGCGCGACGCATCGACTCGATAAAACCGCTCGAACAACCGTGACAAATGCTCACTGGCAATCGGCGAGCCGGGGTTGGCTACACCAATACTAACCTGATGCGCTTCAACCTCAATCCGCACCTCGATCACCTGACCCGGCTCGGTGTGCTGCACCGCATTGCTCAGCAGGTTGATCAACGCCCGACGCAAATGCGCCACTTCAATCTGCACCAGCGCATCACCGCTGACCTGCACTTGAACCTGCGCGTCTTCGAGGATGAAATCCAGATACTCCAACGTCGTCGCCACTTCATCGGCTAACGAAGTCGAGGTCAGTTTGGTCGCCTTGTTGCCCTGATCGGCACTGGCCAGAAACAGCATGTCATTGATGATCGAACGCAGCCGTTCGAGTTCTTCCAGATTCGATTGCAGCACTTCGAAATAGTGTTCGGCAGAACGCCCACGGGTCAGCGCCACTTGGGTCTGGCCGATCAGATTGGTCAGCGGCGAACGCAGTTCATGGGCGACGTCGGCGTTGAACGATTCCAGTCGCGAGTAGGCGAGTTCGACCCGTTCCAGCGTCGAGTTGAACGAATCGACAAACTGTTCCAGCTCCGGTGGCAGCGGCGACAGACGCAAGCGTCCGGCGCGCAGGGGGGGCGCCAGTCGTTGCGCTTCATGGGACAGTTTGATCAACGGCTTCAAGCCAATCCGCGCCACCCAATACCCCAGCGCCGAAGCCATCAGCACACCGACTATCGCCAGGCCAATAAGCGCGATCAGCAGATGGTGCTGCGTCTCATGAAAGGTCTCGGTATCGATGCCGATCATGAAGCGCAGCGGCGGGCGCTGATCCTTGGCCGGAAACTCGCTGACCAGCACTTTCAGCGGATACGGCTGATCCGGCAGTTGCAGATCGTGCATGCCCAGCGGGCCATTGGTGATCGCGCGAATCTGCGGCGTGAGCTGGCCGTATTCATATTGCGGGTCACCACTGCTGATCCAGAAACTGATGCGCTTGTCTTCTTCACCGAGCAGCTTGAGTTTGTTGTTGATCTTCACCCAGTGCTCAGGCGTGCCGAAGCGGCCAACCGTGGATTCGAGCACGCTGTAACGCGCATCCAGTTCGGCTTCCGGGAGCAACCCCAAGCCTTTATCGACTTGTTGATACAGCGCGCCGCCGATCAACAGAAACACCAGCAGCGCCACCAGCGTGAACATCCCGCTCAGACGCAGGGCAATCGAGTTACTGGACACCACGGCTCTCCAGCACATACCCCATGCCGCGAATGGTGTGCAGCAGTTTCTCGTCGAACGGCCCGTCGAGCTTGGCGCGCAGGCGTTTGATCGCGACTTCGACGACGTTGGCGTCGCTGTCGAAATTGATGTCCCAGACCATCTCGGCGATGGCGGTTTTCGAAAGGATTTCACCTTGCCGGCGAGCCAATACGCTCAATAGCGAGAACTCCTTGGCGGTCAGATCCAGACGCGCGCCGGCGCGGGTGGCCTTGCGGCTTATCAAATCTATCCACAGGTCGGCGATGCTCACTTGCACCGGTTCATGGCCGCCACTGCGCCGGGTCAGCGCTTGCAGGCGCGCGACCAGTTCAAGGAAGGAAAACGGTTTGCCGAGGTAATCGTCGGCACCGTCACGCAGGCCTCGGATGCGATCTTCGACACGCTCGCGGGCGGTGAGCATGATCACCGGGGTTTGCTTGCGCGCACGCAATGCGCGTAGCACGCCGAAGCCATCGAGGCCCGGCAACATGACGTCGAGGACGATCACCGCGTAGTCGCTTTCCAGCGCCAGATGCAGACCTTCGACGCCGTCGCGGGCTCGATCCACGGTGTAACCCTGTTCCGTCAGACCGCGGTGCAGATAGTCCGCGGTTTTCTCCTCGTCTTCGATAATCAGAACGCGCATGACCCGCCTCAGTCTGTGGTCGCCAACGCCGGCTGGGGCGCAGGTTTGGGTCTATGGAAAAGTCGCTCGAGCCATAAGTATATGACCGGCGTGGTGAACAGCGTCAGCATCTGGCTGACCAGCAAACCGCCGACCACCGCGATGCCCAACGGCTGGCGCAATTCGGCGCCGGTGCCGTAACCGAGCATCAGCGGCAGCGCGCCGAGGAGGGCGGCGAGGGTGGTCATGATGATCGGCCGAAAGCGCGTGATGCACGCCTCGAAAATCGCATCCTGCGGCGACAGGCCTCGGTGTCGTTGGGCTTCGAGGGCGAAGTCGATCATCAGGATGCCGTTCTTCTTGACGATACCGATCAGCAACACCAGGCCAATCAACGCCATGATCGAAAAGTCCTGGCCGCAGATCCACAGCATGATCACCGCGCCCAAGCCTGCCGCCGGCAATGTCGAAATGATCGTCAGCGGGTGTACGAAGCTTTCATAAAGCACACCGAGAATGATGTACACCGCCACCAGCGCCGCGAGAATCAGCCACGGCTGACTGGCCAGCGAACTCTGGAACGCCTGCGCCGCCCCTTGGAAATTGCCACTGATTGCGGTCGGCATACCGATCTCGGCCTTGGCCTGATTGAGCAGAATCACCGCGTCGCCCAACGCCACGCCGGGCGCGAGGTTGAACGACAGATTGGCCGCGGGGAACATGCCGTCGTGGGCAATCGACAACGGGCCAATGGTCGGCGCGTCGAATTTGGCCAGCGCTGACAGCGGCACCATCTCGCCACTCAGCGGCGAGCGCAGGTAGAAATAGTTGAGGCTTTCGGCCTTGCCGCGCTGCTTGGTGTCCAGTTCCAGAATCACGTTGTACTGGTTGACCTGGGTCTGGAATTCATTGATCTGGCGTTGGCCGAAAGCATCGTACAGCGCCTCGTCGACATCGCTTGCGGTGAGGCCGAAACGTGCAGCGGCACTGCGGTCGATGCTGATGTGGGTGATGCTGCCGCCCAGTTGCAAGTCGTTGGAAATGTCACGGAACGCCGGGTTGCTACGCAGTTTTTCCGTGAGGCGTTGCGTCCATGTCGCGAGGGTCGCGCCGTCGTTGCTCTTGAGCACGTATTGGTACTGCGCGCGGCTTGGGCCGGAGCTGAGGTTGATGTCCTGGCCGGCGCGGAGATAGAGGACGATGCCGGGGACTTTCATCAGTTGCGGACGGATACGGTCGATAAACTGGCTGGCGCTGACGTCACGGTCACCGCGTTTTTTCAGGGCGATCCAGAAGCGGCCGTTAGCGATGGTCTGGTTGCTCCCGGAGACCCCGACTGAATGGGAAAACGCCTGCACGGCCGGGTCGGCGGCGACGATTTCGGCCATCGCCAGGTGTTTTTTCACCATGTCACCGTAGGAAATATCCGCAGCGGCTTCGGTGGTGCCGAGGACGAAACCGGTGTCCTGCACCGGGAAGAAACCTTTGGGGATAAAGATGTAACCGCCGATGGCCAGCGCCAACGACAGGCCGAACACGCCGATCATCAATTTCTGATGGGCGAGGGCGCGGCGTAGACCTCGTTCGTACCAGCCGAGCAAGCGTTCGCTGAAACCCGGTTTGTCGTGGGCGTGATGCACCGGTTTGCGCATGAACAGCGCTGCCAGCGTCGGCGCGAGGGTCAGCGACACCACCACGGAAATCATGATGGTCGACGTCGCGGTCAGGGCGAATTCCTTGAACAGTCGCCCGACCACACCACCCATGAACAGCAGCGGAATAAACGCCGCCACCAGCGAGAAACTGATCGAGACCACGGTGAAGCCGATCTCGCCCGCGCCTTTGATGGCCGCCTCGCGCATATCGTCGCCGGCCTCCAAGTGTCGGTGGATGTTCTCCACCACCACAATCGCATCGTCGACCACAAACCCCACGGCCACCACGATTGCCACCAGCGTCAGGTTGTTCAGGCTGAAACCGAGGATGTACATCAAAGCGAAACTGGCGATCAGCGACACGCCGAGCACGGCCGAGACAATCAGGGTTGCCGACAACTGGCGCAGGAACAGCGCCATCACCGCGACCACGAGCATGATCGCGATCAACAGGGTGATTTCGACCTCGTGCAGCGAGGCGCGGATGGTCTGAGTGCGGTCGATCAGGGTTTTCACTTGCACCGACGCTGGCAGCATCGCTTCGAGGCCGGGCAGGGCGGCTTGAATGCGGTCCACGGTTTCAACGATGTTGGCGCCGGGTTGGCGCGAGATCACCAGGTTCACCCCGGGTTGATCACCGGCCCACGCTTGCACGTAGGCATCTTCCGAACCGTTGACGACTTTGGCGACATCGCGCAGGTGAACCGGGGCGCCATCCTTGTAGGAAACGATGAGCTGGCTGTAGTCCTCGGGGTGGAACAACTGGTCGTTGGTCGACAGCGTCGAGATGCTTGATTCGCCGTACAGCGCACCTTTGGCGAGGTTGAGGCTGGTCTGCTGGATCGCCAGACGAATGTCGGCGAGGGTCAAGCCGATTGCGGCGAGTTTGTCCGCCGAGGCTTGCACGCGGATCGCCGGACGTTGCTGACCGGTGATGTTGATTTGGCCTACGCCGTCGATCTGACTGATCTGACGCGAGAGCAGGGTTTCCACCAGGTCACTGAGTTCGGTGCCGGGCATTTGCGTCGAGCTGACGCTGAGGATCAGCACCGGGCTGTCGGCCGGGTTGACCTTCTTCCACGTTGGCAGCGTCGGCATGTCCTTGGGCAGTTTGCCGGCGGCGGTGTTGATCGCCGCCTGGACTTCTTGCGCGGCGGTGTCGATGCTTTTATCGAGGGTGAATTGCAGGGTCAGCAGGCTTGAGCCCAGCGCACTGCTCGAGGTCATCTGGGTCATGCCGGGGATGGCGCTGAATTGCACTTCCAGCGGCGTGGCCACGGATGAAGCCATGGTGTCGGGGCTGGCGCCGGGCAACTGCGCGGAGACCTGGATCGTAGGAAATTCCGCTTCCGGCAGTGGGGCAATCGGTAAACGCGGGAAGGCAATCAAACCGACCAGCACCAAAGCGATGGTCAGCAGAATGGTCGCCACCGGATGATCGATGCACCACGTCGAGACGCCTTTGTGCGCCTTCATGGTTTCGGCTCCGCTTGCACCACCTGCGCCGGCTCGGTCATGACCTGCACCGTTGAACCGGGTTTGAGCCGCGACTGGCCGTCGGTGACCAGCACGTCACCGGCGTTCACGCCTTTGATGATGTCCTGGCCGCTGCCTTGGTAAACCATCTGCACTTGCACGGCTTCGACCTTGTCGCCGTTCACGCGGTAAACGAAGTGCTGATCGAGGCCACGTTGTACGACGGTGGGCGGAACCACTAGCGCATCTTTGTCGAGGGCCGTCTGAATTTTCACCGTGACCAGCAGGCCGGGCCAGAGCTTCTGGCTGGCGTTGGCGAATTCGGCTTTGGCGCGGATGGTGCCGGTGTTGGCGTTGATCTGGTTGTCGATCAGGGTCAGGTGACCTTCGCCGAGCAGGTTGCCGGTTTCGCCGTCGGTGTCGGCGCCGATGTAGGCCTTGACCGGTGCGCGTTGCGGATCGTTGATCAGGCCTTGCAGGGTCGGCAGCATTTGCTGCGGCAGCGAGAACTCGACGGCGATCGGGTCGATCTGAGTGACGGTGAACAGGCCGGCGGTGTCGGTCATGCGCAGGAAGTTGCCCTCGTCGACTGTGCGAATACCGACGCGACCGGTGACCGGGGAGCGAATCTGCGTGTAGGAAAGTTGTACCTGCGCCGCATCAATCGAGGCCTGGTTGCCTTGGGCGGTGGCTTTCAGTTGGTTGACCAGAGCTTGCTGCTGGTCGTAGGTCTGTTTCGAGATGCCGTCGTCGACGGTGAGCAGTTTGTAGCGCTTGAGGTTGACCAGAGCGACTTGCAGTTGCGCCTGGCTTTCGCCCAGTTGCGCGCGGGTCTGGTCGAGGCTGGCACGGATGGAGCGGTCGTCGATGGTGGCCAGCAGGTCGCCTGCTTTGACCAGTTGGCCTTCTTTGACGAGGATTTTGGTGAGGATGCCGTCGATTTGTGGGCGCACGACCACGCTGTGTAATGAGAGTACGGAGCCGATGCCGCTGGTGTAGCGGGGGACGTCTTTTGCGCTGACCGCTATGACTCGCACGGGGATGGCGGTGGGGGTGGCGAGTTTGGTCGGGGCGGGTTTCAGGGCGTACCACAGACCTGCGCCTGCGAGGACGATCAATAGGGTGGCGAGCAGGGCTTTGTTCTTTTGGATTCGCATGCGGGGTGGGCGCCGGACGGAGTTTGGGCAGGGTTGTTCTCTTTATAAACCTGTCAGCGGGTCAGTAGGGTGACGGCTAGCTGTCAGCGCTGTCAGTTTCGCTGCGTACATATCCGTTGCTGCGGTAACGGCGGCTTAGGGTTTCGCCCTGACGGCGACTCACTTTTTTTACAAACGCCTAAAAAAAGTAAGCAAAAAAACGCTTGCTCCTACGTGCGGCCCGCTCGCTGGGGCTCGGGGTTCCTTCGCTGCGGGATCGATCCGGGCGCAGCGCCTACGGTTTGCTTCGCTGCACCTCCTCTCGCTGTGTTTGGCTGCGCCAAACGGTCGCTGCGCTCCCACGCCCGGATCAATCCCTCCACTCAGCCTTCCGATGTCGCCCGTGGATCAAGATCAAGATCAAGAGCAGGCGAGCTGACACTCGGCCTATTGAGTGGTGAAGAGCGGGTGTTCGGCTTTGGTTTTGTGCGTTTGTTGCGTTCAACGCGGTATCGCACGTCGGCGTACCTCTCCCAAACACCTCGGTCAGTCCCCTCTCCCTCTGGGAGAGGGCTAGGGTGAGGGTTGGCTTTTGGCTGTTTAAATTTGTGTCAAATAACCAGAACCTTCCCACAAGGTTTTCAGGTTGTCCGTCGGACGTGCGCTCTCTAGTCTTGGGTTGTCGCCGAAAACTCGGCGATCGGGTGTGAGAACCCTGAAAAATTAGTGATTCAGTCCATCAGTCCGCATAATTGCCGGCGGCTTGTCCGCTGCTGCAAATGCTCCATGGCAGCTGTGTGCGGGCAGACTTCGGTCTGGCCGGTTTCCTATTTTTCCGGTTTCTCACCCCGCACATAGCTGCCACCCACTTCGCCGCGTGAGAAACGGCAAGGGATGGCTCCCATTTGCAAAATAGGGTTTCCAATGACTAAGCCAGTTCCAGATCCACCCATCGATCCCACCACCCCACTCGAAGACGCCCTCCGCGCCGAAGATCAGATCAAAACCCGCGAAGCCATCAATCGCGCCCTCGATTTCTACCTGCGTCCCGAATCCGCAAAACCGCGCCAACCCAGCACGATGTTCCTCATCCACCCGAACATCGACACCGAAAGCCTGCTCGCCCATGCTTGCGAGTCCCTCTCTTCAGCCCATGTCATGGCCGGTGATCTGGCGGATCAGCTCAACCGCCCGCAACGCAGTACGGCGCTGGCGATTCAGCAGATTGTCATGCTCGCCGAACTGGCGGTGAACCGGGCGCTGGATCGGGTTGATCCGCAAATGTAACTCGTCCTGATACCGCGTCATCGTTCTTCGCGAGCAGGCTCGCTCCCACCTTGAAAGGCGTCCGACCTGTGGGAGCGAGCCTGCTCGCGAAGACGTCGGATCGGGCAACACATCTCTACCGGTCAGCGTTGTTAATCAGTCCCAAAAAGGGACCGATCAGTCCCAGAAATGGACTGACTGCTCTGCAAGCCGTTCGGCGCGCACTGCAAATCTTCAGGTGCCGAGCCATGGCGCACAGGTATACTGCGCGCCTTCGCGGCTCACTGATCGGGCCCGACTTTTTGCTTTCCGGAGCTTTTATGACTTCCCCGACCCTGCCGCCGGTTGACGACGCCGTGAGCGATGTCCCGGCTGAACTGGCCGACACCAGCGATACCAAAGCCGAAATCCCGTCTTTCAAATTCCCGTTCAAACCGGGCGAGCTGGCTTCGGCCAAAGGCTCGAACCAGCCTTGGTACAAGAACGGCGCCAAGAATGGCCACACCAAGACCCCGGGCATGGCGCCGCCGGGCACCCGTCGTTCGATGGGCAAGCGCTGATCTGTTTGAAGTAGTCGCAGCAAGAAGCAGATTATTCCCACAGAGATAGCCGATCCGTCCTCTGGGAATCCAAGTGACCTTTCGTCAAAGATTCATGCCCCGTGAATGCTTTGACGAAGGTCGCTTCCATGTCTCTGACAAAAATCCTCTCCGCCTTGTCGTTGTTGGCCCTGACCACCGGTTGTGTGTCGTCGGCGGTCGAGCCGACGCTGCGGTTTGGCGTTGAACCGCAGGTTCCCCCTTTTGAAAGTCGCAACGATAAAGGCGAGCTGGTCGGTCTGAACATCGAGTTGGGCAACGCACTGTGCGCCGAAATGCAAAAACGTTGTGTCTGGGTCGATCAGGATTACGCGACCAACGTCGGCGCGCTTGAGGACAATCGTTTCGATGTGATCATGCCGATGACGGCCACCCCGGCGCGCCGGGAACGCATCGACTTCACCGACAATCTCTACCCGCTGAGCAGCCGGTTGGTAGCGCGCAAGGGCACGAACCTGCAGCCCAATGCTCTGTCGCTCAAAGGCAAGCGGGTCGGGGTCTTGGCCGGCACCAGCCGCGAGGCGTTCGCCAAAGCGCATTGGGCCGAGTCAGGTGTGACGATTCGCAGCTTTCAGTTCAACACGCAACTGATTACCAGCCTGCAGAACGGTGAGATCGATGCGACCCTGCAGGATTCCATCGAAATAACCTACGCCTTGTTGAGTCAACCCGAGGGTGAGGCCTACGGTTTTGCAGGCCCGGCGCTCAAGGACTCGATGCTGGGCACAGGCGTGGCCATGGCGCTGCGCAAAACCGATAGCACACTGCGTGATGAACTCAATGCGGCCCTCGAACGGTTGAAGCAGAGCGGCCAGTATCAGGCGATCACTGAGCGTTATCTGAGACAGTAGAGCTGGAGTGCCCGGCGGTGGCTGCAACTCGGGATTGATGCGACTTGCGCCGGCCTCTTCGCGAGCAGGCTCGCTCCCACTGTTGAAATGCGATCCCCTGTGGGAGCGAGCTTGCTCGCGAAAGGGCCTTCAGCCACCGCGAGAGCTTGGATCAAGCCGCCCGCAGCGAGATAAACGCGTACGTCTGCGCCGGCTCGGTCACCACCTGCGCTCCAGCTGCCAGCACTTGTCCGGCGACGTCATCGCCGGACAAGTGAAACAGCCATTCACTCGGCGCAGTGGTCAGTGGTTGTGCGGTCACCTGATCGATCACCGAAGCAAAAGCGCTCATGTTCGGCAAATAGGCGGTGAAGCCGTCACCCTTGAGCGCTGTGGTGCGAATCCCGAGCATTGCGCAAATCGCATCCTTGGTCTGAATGTCATCACGATCCGCCTGGCGCGAACGCTGGATCAACTCAACCAGTTCCTGATCGACCAGTTTGCCACCGGCAATCAGCAGCGGCCCCTGTTCCCACGACTCCGGCGGGCAGTCCTTGGCGCCGGGATTGAGCGGGATGTGCGGATTGATTTCAGCGGGATAAATCCTGCACACCAGCGGCCGTCGCTCGTAGATTCGGCACAGCTTGTCTTCGTCAAGATTCCGGCAAGGGCCGACGTTATAAGCCGCGAAGGTGATTGCCACGTGAGCATCGGTCTGGCCGCTGCGGACCACCGCCGAACGCCGTTCGGCATGTTCCCGTTGCTGCGCCGGCAGGCCCAGACCGTTGCCCAGAAAGGCTTCGACCAGCACGACCACTTGTCCGCCATCCGCCGCCCACATGCGGGCTTCGGCGAGTGTCAGCGGGACATGGTGGTCGGTGCAGCACTTGCCGCAGCCTACGCAGGAAAACGTCGTATTCATTGAACGATCTTTCTTCAATCAGGGTATGAACCGGTGGCGGAAAACCACCGCACAGGCCCGGGTCGAAGCAAGTTATGCGCCATTCACTGAGGTTTGGCGGTCGGGCGGATCGAGTCCCACTCGGTGACGAAGGCAGTTTTCGATTGTTTGTTGTACAGGCACAGCTCGCTGCCCTGCTGGCCCTTCATGTGTTTTTGCGGGTATTGGCCTTGCAGCAGAACGGCGGTGTAGCCAACGCGATCATCGAATTGCGCGGGTGTGCCGACGGGTTTGGCGTTTTTCAGGCCGCTGGCTTTTGTGCAACTGGCGAGTACGGTTTTGTCGTAAGCGGCCCAGGCGTCGGGGCTGGAGGCTTGGGCTTGGGAGGCGAGGGCGGTGAGGCAGAGCAGGCTGAGGGTGATGGCTTTCATGGTAGGGCATCCTTGGTTTTTGGGGGGCCAAGGTTGGAGTCTGCCCTTGGAGGGAAGTTGCCAGTGCCGGCCCCTTCGCGAGCAGGCTAGATCCCACAATTTGAAATGCATTCCAATTGTGGGATCTAGCCTGCTCGCGAAAAGCGGCGGATCAGTCAGGCACAATCTCACGGCGGACCACATACATCCCGGCACTTTCATACAGGCGCTGCGCCCGCAGGTTGTCTTCCAGCACCTTCAGATCGACAAAGCCTTCGCGCCTTTGCTGAAACACCTTGAACGCATTGAGCAGCAATGCCCGACCTAATCCACGGCCCTGCATGCGTGGATGCACCACCAGATTCTTGATGTAAGCACTGGTCCAGCACTGCGCCACGCCGACCACCCCCTCGGCATCGCTGGCGATGAAACACAGCGTCGGATCGTACTCAGGATCGCTTTCAAAGCGCCGCTGCCAGTCTTCCAATGACGGCACACGACCGCCCCCTTCGCGCTGGCCCAGTTGCATCAACTGATGCACGGCTGGCGCCAGGTCTGCGCGGTAAATGGTGGTTGCGATACCTGACGGCCATTGCACATCCGGCACGACTCCAAGCAAATCGCGCCGCATCAAAAAGCAGTACGTCTCGCCCAAGACTCAGTGCCCGTGCGCGGCGACGTGCTTGGCCGCTTCGATCAAACGTTGGGTCAGCTCCGGCGAGGAGAACTTGGTCAACACCGCATTCGCTCCGGCCAGCCGCGCTTTCTCGCTGTTCATCGCGCTGTCGAGCGAAGTGTGCAGCAGCACGTAGAGATGGGCGAAGTCCGGGGTCTCGCGCAAGGTGCGAGTGAAGGCATAGCCGTCCATCTCGGACATTTCGATGTCGGAGACGATCAGGTTGATCTGCTGCGCGGTGCCTTGCAGGTCGAGCAGGCAGTCGATGGCTTCCTTGGCGCTGCGCGCGGTGTGGCATTGCAGGCCGAGATTGCGCAGGGTGTGCACCGATTGCTGCAGCGCCACCTGACTGTCATCGACCACCAGAATCCGTGCGTTGCCGAGCACGTCAGCGTCTTCCATGGACAGGTCGGTGGGGGCCATTTCGATCTGCGCCGGGGCGATGCTGTGGATAACCTTTTCGATATCCAGCACCTGCACCAGCGTGCCGTCCACCGAGGTTACGCCGGTGATGTAAGCGCGTGAACCGCCCGAGCCGAACGGCGGTGGTTTGATGTCGGTGGTCAGGCAGTGGACGATTTTGCTCACCGCTTGAACGTGCAGACCCTGTTTGGAACGGCTGACGTCAGTGACGATCAGGCAGCCGCCGTTGGGGTCTTCCAGCGGACGTTCGCCGATCGCGCGGCTGAGGTCGATCACCGACAACGAAGCCCCGCGCAACGTGGCGATGCCTTTGACGTGCGGGTGCGACTCCGGCAGTTTGGTCAGCGGCGGGCAGGGAATGATTTCACTGACTTTCAGCAGGTTGATCGCCATCAACTTGCCGCTGCGCAAAGTAAACAGCAGAAGCGAAAGTGAATCTGCGCGGGCTTTGGTGGAAGACATATAAACCTTCTGTGGAAAAAGGTGAGCGGCGATCTCGAGGATCGCCAGCAGGTATCGATGCCGGGTTATCGACGTCTTGCGGGCAGGCTTTAGGGATTCCGGCGCCAATCCGACGGCGGATGGTTTATTTCATCCCCAAACGCTTGGCCATCCGCCCAAGGTTCGCCCGGTCCAGCCCCAACTCCCTTGCGGCACTGGCCCAGTTATCCTGATTGCGTTCCAGCGCGGCGCTGATCAAGCGGCGCTGATATTCCTCGGTCGCGCTGCGCAAATCACCCGTAATCAGCGGCGCAGCAGCGACCGCGCCGGCCATTGGTTCAGCCGGGTTATCCACAACCTCACGGGGCAAATCAAGATCCGCCGCACTCAAGCTGAGAATCTTCGGCCGCACCTTGCAGTTGCCCAGCGCCTTCAACGCGCTGCGCCCGATCAAGTGTTCCAGCTCGCGCACGTTGCCCGGCCACGGGTACGCGAGCAGGGCTTCCTGAGCATCGCTGTTCAGACGCAGGCTATTGAGGCCCATGCGCGAGCGGTTCTGCTCGAGAAAGAAACCGCTGAGCAGCAACACATCGCGACCGCGATCACGCAGCGCCGGCACGCGCAGCGGGTAAACGCTGAGGCGATGGTAAAAGTCGGCGCGATAACGACCACTGCGCACCTCTTCGGCGAGGTCGCGGTTGGTCGCGGCGATCAAGCGCACATCGACTTGATGTTCCTTGTCCGAGCCCAGCCGCTGCAACTGTCCGCTCTGCAAAACCCGCAGCAACTTGGCCTGCACCGTCAGCGACAATTCGCCGACTTCGTCGAGAAACAGCGTGCCGCCATTGGCCAGTTCGAACTTGCCGCGACGGTCGCTGGTGGCGCCGGTGAACGCGCCGCGCACGTGGCCGAACAGTTCGCTTTCCACCAGAGTGTCCGGCAGCGCGGCGCAGTTGAGGCTGATGATCGGTTTGTCGGCGCGCGGTGAAGCAGCGTGGATCGCTTGCGCCACCAGCTCCTTACCGACCCCGGTTTCACCGGTGATCAACACGGTGAGATCACTGCCACCGACCAGATTGATTTCTTCCACCAAGCGTTTAAGCGATTTGCTTTGGCCGATCATTTCGCGGTTTTGCTGACCGCTGGCCTGACGGTAAACCTCTGCGCGTTGATGTTCGTCTTCGGCACGAGTGGCCAAGCGTTCGATGCGCTCGGCGGCGTTCACCGTGGCCGCCGCAAGGCTGGCGAAGGCTTGCAGAGCGTCGAGTTCGATCGGTTCGAAGCGTTCGGGATCGAGTGCATCGAGGGTGATCAGCCCCCAGAGTTTTTCATCGACAAATAAAGGACAGCCCAAGCAGTCGTGCACTTCAAGATGCTCATCGAGACCATCGACCAGGCCGTCGTAAGGATCGGGCAAATCGCTGTCAGCGGCGAAGCGGGTCGGCCCGGCGCCGGCCAGGAGAATTTCGAAGCGCGGGTGTTCGCTGACTTTGAAGCGCCGGCCCAAGGTGTCGGTGCTCAAACCGTCCACGGCCAATGGCACCAGCCATTCGCCATCGAGGCGCAACAACGCGGCGGCATCGCAGGGCAACAGTGCGCGCATGGCTTCGAGCAGGCGCCGATAACGCTCACCCTCGGGCAACTCGCGGGAGAGGTCGGAAACCAAGGGCAGCAGGGCGGTGAGCAGGGATTTGGCGGTCATGATCCGGTAGTCAAAGGGACTCGATGTAGTCGGTATGACTATAGAACTGTTTGAGTCGTTATGACTACATTGTTTTCAACTTACTGATTTAGAACGATAAATAAGTTGGCACGGAAACTGATATCCCTAAGGCAACTTTTCAAAAAAGCTCAGGAGTCAATCTTATGCTTAGCGTCCAGGATCGTGCCATCGTCAAATCCACCGTGCCTCTGCTGGAAAGCGGCGGTGAGGCGCTGATCACGCACTTCTACCGCATGATGCTCTCTGAATATCCAGAAGTGCGTCCGTTGTTCAACCAGGCGCACCAGGCCAGCGGCGACCAGCCGCGTGCCTTGGCCAACGGTGTATTGATGTATGCGCGGCACATCGATCAGCTCGATCAGTTGGGCGATCTGGTGGCGAAGATCATCAACAAGCACGTGGCCCTGCAGATTCTGCCGGAGCATTACCCGATCGTCGGTGCGTGCCTGCTGCGCGCCATCTCCGAAGTGCTCGGCGAAGAGATCGCCACGCCGGAGGTGATGAGCGCATGGGGCGCGGCGTACGGCCAACTGGCTGACATCCTCATCGGTGCCGAAAGCGCGATTTACGACCATAAAGAGCAGGCCGTCGGCGGCTGGCGCGGAGCCCGTGAATTCATCGTTGCGGCCAAGGTCGAGGAGAGCGCGGAAATCATCTCCTTCTACTTCGAACCTGCCGACAAAGGCCCGATTCTGGCCGCTGAGCCGGGTCAGTACATCGGCATGAAGCTGATCCTCGACGGCGAAGAGATCCGCCGTAACTACTCGCTGTCGGCACTGGCGAATAAAGGTCAATACCGCATCAGCGTCAAACGCGAGCCGGGTGGTCGTGCCTCGAACCATTTGCACGATCAACTGCATGTCGGTGCGAGCATTCAACTGTTTCCGCCATCGGGCGAGTTCACTCTGACCGCCAGCGACAAACCGCTGGTGCTGATCAGTGGCGGCGTCGGCATCACCCCAACGTTGGCGATGCTCGAAGCGGCGCTGGAAACCGAGCGCCCGGTGCACTTTATCCATTGCGCACGCAATGGCAGCGTCCATGCGTTCCGCGATTGGGTCGATGGACTGGCGGCGCGTCATCCGCAACTCAAGCGTTTCTATTGCTACGCCGAAGACGATGGCGTCAGCCCGGCGGCGGACAAGGTAGGCCTGCTGAGCGTGGAGCAATTGGGCGAATGGTTGCCGGCGCAGCGTGATGTCGATGCGTACTTCCTTGGGCCGAAGGGTTTCATGGGCGCGATCAAGCGTCATCTGAAAGCCTTGGGCGTGCCGGAGAAGCAAAGCCGTTATGAGTTCTTCGGGCCGGCCTCGGCTTTGGAGTAACCCTTTAGACCGAATCGTCTGCTTCGCGAGCAGGCTCGCTCCCACAGGATTTGTGTTCGACGCAGATCCAATGTGGGAGCGAGCCTGCTCGCGAAGGCCGTTATGCGGTCTGAAATCTGGAATTGTGTTTAAAGGTTAATGGTTCCTTAACCGCTTTATCGTTTATTCCCCCGGTGTAGACTTGCGACAACTTTCAGCCGCACGCCGGCTGAACCATGGACAAACAAGGGAAAGGCGATGAGCGAGGAAACGATTCGGTTGGGCCGTGAGCGGCGCTTTCTGGTGCTGTTGGGGATCATCTGTCTGGCGCTGATCGGTGGCGCGCTGTATATGCAAATCGTGCTGGGTGAGGCGCCGTGCCCGCTGTGCATTCTGCAGCGCTATGCGTTGCTGTTGATTGCGCTGTTCGCGTTCATCGGCGCGGCCATGCGCACCCGCCGCAGCATCACCGTGTTTGAAGTGCTGGTGGTGATTTGCGCGCTGGCCGGGGCTGCTGTTGCCGGGCATCACGTGTACACGCAGTTCTACCCGGCGGTGAGCTGTGGCATCGATGTGCTGCAGCCGATTGTCGATGATCTGCCACTGGCGAAGATCTTCCCGCTGGGCTTCCAGGTCGATGGGTTTTGCTCGACGCCGTACCCACCGATCCTCGGTCTGTCGCTGGCGCAATGGGCGCTCGTGGCGTTCGTGCTGGTGGTGATCCTGGTACCGCTGCTGACCTCGCGTAACCGAAAAGCCCTGCACTGAGTCAACTATTCGGCGGACTGGCCGATACAGAAAGCGCCCCGATTTGCGGATCAGCAAATCGGGGCGTTTTGCATTTTCAGATCGTTTGTGAAAACACCGTGACGAACGGCAATGGAGGGTGCGGCAAGTGTGCGACATGTTGTCACACGCGCCGTGTCGCAGGGGGCCGTGAAGGGCCGGATTGGTCTCTTGTTACATAAAAACATTGGTCTGTTTCGGTGTTTTTCGCTTTCTGCACACAAGTGCCAGAACAGGCAGTTTTAACAAGCGCCGGCATATGGCCAAAAGCCTTGGGTTATCGGGCTTTGCGCTATTCCGGGGCTCGGAAAAGGCCTTCAGAGCTGTCTGAACTGAGGCGGGTACACCTACAATTTTTGGTGTTTTTGTTGAGAATCGATTTCGATAACATGCGGAACTTTTGCAAAAATGGCGATGGATTGTTGCTCGAACGGATAAAAATTATTTCGGGATAAGACATGGTGTATAGGGCGCTACCTATCTACAATCGCCCGCACTGAATTCCCGGCACTGTTCAGCCTTTATTAAGGAACACATTAATAAGGCGCTGCGCAGAAAGTCGGGTGTCGAGTGAGTCGTGAGGCTTCCAAGACACCCAGGTGTCGGTGCCTTCCAACTTTCCGCACCAAATGGAATTGGTCTGTAACAAGGCCTTTGACCACGAATTCGAATAAGAACTGACCGCTGTCCCAGGATTTGTCGAGCGTCTGACGCGCGACGGGCGGCCCTTATTCAATCCAAAGAAAATGCCAACCCTTGGCAGGGTGAAGTGTTGGCGATCAAAACCCAACTGCATTGCGCAAGCTGCTTTAGAGGTCGTGAGATGAGTAAAAACAGGTACCCCAGATTACTAGGCCTAGTGCCGCTGCTCGGCACGTTGTTGCTGGGAGGCTGCAACATGACCTTGCTCAATCCAACGGGCCAGGTTGGCCTGGAACAGCGAAACCTGATCATCACCGCGACCCTGCTGATGCTGTTGGTCGTCGTGCCGGTTATCGTCATGACCTTCCTGTTCGCCTGGAAGTACCGCGCGTCGAACAAGAACGCCGTCTACACCCCGAAATGGTCGCACTCGACCAAAATCGAAGTGGCAGTCTGGACCATCCCGGTCCTGATCATCATTGCCCTGGGTTACATCACTTACATTTCGACCCACGAACTGGACCCGTATCGTCCGATCCAGTCCGACGTCAAGCCTGTGACCATCGAAGTGGTCGCGCTGGACTGGAAGTGGCTGTTCATCTACCCGGAACAAGGCATTGCCACGGTCAACAAGATCGTGTTCCCGGCGCACACGCCAATCAACTTCAAGATCACCTCTGACGCTGTGATGAACTCGTTCTTCATCCCGGGTCTGGGCGGCCAGATCTACGCGATGGCGGGCATGCAGACCAAGCTGCACCTGATCGCTGACCGTAACGCTGAAATGGACGGTATCTCCGCCAACTACAGCGGCGCGGGTTTCACCGGCATGAAGTTCAAAGCTATCTCCACCACTCAGGAAGATTTCGACGCCTGGGTAAGTGAAGTCAAGAAGTCACCTAAACAGCTTGATCAGGCTGAATACGCAGCCCTTGCCAAGCCGAGCCAGAACAACCCAGTCGAGCTCTACTCCTCGGTCACGCCGAACCAGTTCCAGATCATCGTCGACAAGTACGAAGGTATGAAGCCGGGCAAGCCGCTGAAGCACGAGAAGAAAGAGAAAGAAGTGGCGGCCACGGAAATTGACTCGAGTTCGCATTCAGCTGCCGGGGCAGAGGAGTAAACGATGTTTGGTAAATTAAGTTGGGAAGCAGTCCCATTCCACGAGCCGATCGTGATGGTGACCATCGCCATGATCGCCCTCGGTGGTCTGGCGCTGTTCGCTGCAATCACCTACTTCAAGAAGTGGACCTACTTGTGGACCGAGTGGCTGACTTCGGTCGACCACAAGAAAATCGGCGTGATGTACATCATCGTTGCCATGGTCATGCTGCTGCGCGGTTTTGCCGACGCGATCATGATGCGTACCCAGTTGGCCATGGCCACCGAGGGTTCGCCTGGCTACCTGCCACCTGAACACTATGACCAGATCTTCACCGCTCACGGTGTGATCATGATCATCTTCATGGCGATGCCATTCTTCACCGGCCTGATGAACCTTGCAGTGCCGCTGCAGATCGGCGCGCGTGACGTTGCGTTCCCGTTCCTGAACTCCCTGAGCTTCTGGCTGCTGGTGTCCGGCGTTGTGCTGATCAACCTGTCCCTGGGCGTCGGCGAATTCGCCAAGACCGGTTGGGTTGCCTATCCACCGCTGTCGGGTCTGCAATACAGCCCTGGCGTGGGTATGGACTACTACATCTGGGCGCTACAGTTATCCGGGTTAGGTACGACGCTAACGGGGGTTAACTTCCTCGCGACCGTACTGAAAATGCGTACCCCTGGCATGAAACTGATGGACATGCCGATCTTCACCTGGACCTGCACCTGGGCAAACGTTCTGATCGTGGCTTCGTTCCCGATCCTGACCGCAACCCTGGCACTGCTGACCCTTGACCGTTACATGGATTTCCACATTTTCACCAATGAACTTGGTGGCAATCCAATGATGTACGTCAACCTGTTCTGGGCGTGGGGCCACCCTGAGGTTTACATCCTGATCCTGCCGGCATTCGGCATCTTCTCGGAAGTGATCTCGGCGTTCACCGGCAAGAAACTGTTCGGCCACCACTCGATGATCTACGCCTCGGGCGCGATCTCGGTACTGGGCTTCATGGTTTGGCTGCACCACTTCTTCACCATGGGTTCGGGTGCCAGCGTCAACGCCTTCTTCGGTCTGGCGACGATGCTGATTTCCATCCCGACGGGTGTGAAGCTATTCAACTGGCTGTTCACCATCTACCAGGGCCGTCTGCGCTTCACCAGCCAGGTTCTGTGGACTCTGGGCTTCATGGTGACTTTCGCCATCGGCGGCATGACCGGCGTACTGCTGGCCATCCCGGGTGCTGACTTCGTTCTGCACAACAGCCTGTTCGTGATCGCGCACTTCCACAACGTGATCATCGGCGGTGCGGTATTCGGTTACATCGCTGGTTTCGCGTTCTACTTCCCGAAAGCGTTCGGCTTCAAGCTGCACGAAGGCTGGGGTAAAGCAGCGTTCTGGTTCTGGATCTCGGGCTTCTTCGTCGCGTTCATGCCGCTCTATGCACTGGGCTTCATGGGCATGACCCGTCGTCTGAACGCCACCACCAACCCTGAGTGGGTACCGTACCTGTACGTTGCCATGTTCGGTGCGGTGATGATCGCTGTCGGTATCGCCTGCCAACTGATTCAGCTGTACGTCAGTGTGCGTGACCGCAACAAGCCAGAGAACGTTTGCGATCACGGTGACCCGTGGAATGCACACACCCTGGAATGGTCGACCTCGTCGCCACCGCCGTTCTACAACTTTGCCGTGCTGCCTAAGGCTGACTGCATCGACCCGTTCACTGAAGCCAAGGAAAACGGTACTGCGTACCAGCAACCGGCCAAGTACGAGCCGATCCACATGCCGAACAACACCGCCACTGGCGTAGTGATGGGCGCACTGTTGACCGTCTTCGGTTTCGCAATGATCTGGCACATCTGGTGGCTGGCAATCGCGAGCCTGGCCGGTACTGTCATCTACTTCGTGATCCACGCTGCACGTGACGACCAGGGCTATATGGTTCCGGTTGAAACGATCGAGCGTATCGAAGCCGAGCAGCACAAGCGTCTGGTCGCGGCAGGGAAAATCCCGGCCGGTGCCACCCGTGTTGAAACCTCGTTGGAACAGGCTTAAACCATGTCGAATTTAGTGACCAATGTTGGACACGCCCATGGTGACCATGGGCACGATGACCATCACCACGACTCGGGCGAGATGACCGTATACGGTTTCTGGCTCTACCTGATGACCGACTGCATTCTGTTTGCGTCGATCTTCGCGGTGTATGCAGTACTGGTAAACAACGTCGCCGGTGGCCCGTCGGGCCACGACATCTTCGAACTGCCATACGTGCTGGGCGAAACCGCTCTGCTGTTGTTCAGTTCGATCACCTACGGCTTCGCCATGCTGGCGTTGTACAAAGGTAAAAAGCAGCAGGTTCTGGGCTGGTTGTTCATGACCTTCCTGCTCGGCGCAGGCTTCATCGCCATGGAGATCAACGAGTTCCACCTGCTGATCTCCGAGGGCTTCGGTCCTAGCCGTTCGGGCTTCCTGTCCGCGTTCTTCACCCTGGTCGGTACCCACGGTCTGCACGTATCTGCGGGTCTGATCTGGATGGGCATCATGATGTACCAGGTCAACAAGCACGGCCTGACGGCGACCAACAAGACCCGTCTGAGCTGCCTGAGCCTGTTCTGGCACTTCCTGGACGTGGTGTGGATCTGCGTATTCACCGTTGTTTACCTGATGGGGACCCTGTAATGGCTAACGTACAATCCCATGACAGCCATGATGCTGGCCACGGCAGCGCCAAGTCGTACGCCATTGGCTTCATCCTGTCGGTGATCCTGACTGTTATCCCGTTCGGCCTGGTGATGTTCCCGACCTTGCCGAAGTCCACGACGCTGGCAATCGTCCTGCTGTTCGCGGTAATCCAGGTGATCGTTCACCTGTATTACTTCCTGCACCTGGACCGTTCCATTGCTCAGCGCAACAACGTGATTGCCTTCGTCTTTACGGCGATCGTGATCGTGCTGCTGGTCGGTCTGTCGTTGTGGATCATGTTCAGCATCCACACGTACATGATGGCGAAGTGAGGTAGACCCGATGTCGCTCAAGCACTTTATCCAAATCACCAAACCGGGGATCATTTTCGGTAACGTGCTTTCTGTGGCAGGCGGGTTCTTCCTGGCCTCGAAAGGGCATGTGGATCTGGCGGTGTTTCTGGCTGCCATGATCGGTACATCCCTGGTTGTCGCCTCCGGTTGCGTGTTCAACAACTGCATCGACCGCGACATCGACCTGAAGATGGAACGCACCAAGAACCGGGTGCTGGTGCAGGGCTTGATCTCCCTGAAACTGGCCCTGGTCTACGCGACCATCCTTGGTGTTCTCGGCGTGGCACTGTTGTACAAAGTGGCCAACCCGTTGGCCGCCCTGTTCGCGGTAATCGGCTTCATCATCTACGTCGGCTTCTACAGCCTGTACCTCAAGCGCAAGTCGGTTCACGGCACGCTGGTGGGCAGTCTGTCGGGCGCCATGCCGCCAGTGATCGGTTACGTTGCCGTAACCAATAGCTTCGACATGGCCGCGCTGACGTTGCTGGTGATGTTCAGCCTGTGGCAGATGCCGCATTCCTATGCCATCGCGATCTTCCGCTTCAACGATTACCTGGCCGCATCGATTCCGGTGTTGCCAGTGAAGCGCGGGATTCAAGTGGCCAAGAAGCACATCCTGCTCTACATCCTGGCGTTCCTCGTGGCGACCTTGATGCTGACCTTCAGCGGTTACGCTGGCATGAGCTACCTCGCGGTTGCCGCGGCCATGGGCATGTACTGGTTGTACATGGCCTGGACCGGCTACAAAGCGGTGGATGACACGGTCTGGGCACGCAAGCTGTTCGTGTTCTCGATCTTCACCATCACTGCGTTGAGCGTCATGATGTCCCTGGACTTCAAGGTGCCATCGGAGCTGCTGCTGACGTACGCGCCGTAAGGCTCGCAGGCTTGAAGAAAAACCCCGCACATTGAGAGATGTGCGGGGTTTTTTGTTTCTGTCATCCCTGGTTGCGGATGCTGGTTAAAAGACCTAGATTTGGATCCAACAATGTCGGTTAGAGCGCCAGCCTCCAGCGGTGCTGAACTGGCCACCGGCGTTTCTTAATGCACTGATCAGAAGGCTGGGCGAAATGACTGAGAGGATGAGCTGCGACGAGCGTTTCATTGCCCTGGCCCAAGAGCTGAACTACGACATTTATGGTGAGAACACCGCCGGCGGCAATTACGCGCCGCTGATCCGTCATCACGATGAGTTGTATATCAGCGGCATGGTGCCGCGCATCCACGGCAAGATTCAGTATCCCGGCCGGGTTGGGCTGGAGTTGACCCTCAAGGATGCGCAGGCTGCTGCGAGCATCAGTGCGATGCGTTGCCTGGCGCTGATCGTCGATGCGGTCGGTTCGCTGGACAAGATCAAGGCGTTGTTGCGGGTGACCGTGTACGTGAAGTCGACGCCTGATTTTGTCGATTTGAGTGAAGTGGCCAATGGTGCTTCGGACGTGTTCAGCCATGTGCTAGGTGATGCTGGTCGACACACCCGCACCACCATTGGTGTGTATCAGTTGCCAAAGAATGCGGCGATCGAAGTCGACATGATTGCGGCTCTGCATTCAGGCGGGTAACCGCCGGACGCCGAAAACCAAAAAGCCCCGCACTGAAACCCAGTGCGGGGCTTTTTCGTTCAATGCTGCGCTGTTATTGCGCGGCGATGCTGTAGCCGTCAAACGCGGTCTGCTTTTGCAGGGCGGTGATGATGTTCTTGCGGTTCACCGCTTGCTCGGTGCCGTCGTTATCAACGAACACTTCGCTTTCCAGTTCTGCTTCTTCGCCTTCCCCGACGAAGGTAAAGCCGAGGAACTCCAGCGCTTCACGGTCAACGTTCAAGCGCGAACGCGGGGTGCGCAGCGGCAGGGTCACGCTGATGCCGTCCTTGCTGATGGTGAAGATTTCGACTTCTTTCTTCTTCGCAGCCTTGCTCTTGCCGCCGCTCGGGTTGCTGATCGCCTGATGGGTCTGGTTCAGCACTTTGAGGGCCAGGCCGTAAACGATTTCCTGGAACGCCGGATCGTCCTTGAAGCTGGACAGGATGCGGCCGATGGAGAACTTGCTGCTCAGGTCTTCCAGCGCGGCGAGATCGGCGGCTTCGGCGTCTTTCAGCGCCTTGAGTTCGCCCATCAGCTCGTAAGCCTTGTCGTCATCGAAGCTGTCGTGAGCCTGACGGATCGCGGCGCGCAGCTCGCGGATCTGGTCGCTTTCGCGGGTCGACTGGAAGGCATCCAGGACCATCTCGCTGATGATTTTGGCTTGTGGAAGGTGTTGTGAAAGATTGATGGAGTTTTCGTATTCCGCTTTGGACGATTCTGTGACTACGGATTCAGCGGTGTTGAAATCGGACATTGAAATTTCACTACTTTTAACTTGAGTTGAGGTGAGAAAGCCCAAGGACTTTTTCAGGCCGCCTAATTTAGGGGAGCGGGGCGGCGTTGTCACGGAGCAACGGTCTGCCGGTCGAGTTTTTTCCCGCAGTGCGCTATTTCAGGCGCGGGCATTTCAAGCGGCATCAAGATCTGCCCCACGACTGCATCGCAAATTCGACAAACCGGCGCAGCTTCGGCAAGCGATAGCGATCCGGCGCGTACAGCAAGTGCAGAGGGCGGCTGGGCGGTTGAAAGTCGGGGACCACGGTCACCAGTTTGCCGCTGCGCAGGTCCTCTTCCACCAGCGCATCCGGCAGCATGACGATACCCATGCCGGTGCGTGCAGCCTGATGCAAACCAGCAGAAGTGTTCATCAGCATCGGCCCGCTGACATCGACGAGAATTTCTCCGTCCGGGCCACTGAGGCGCCAGCGTTTCTCCACCGATTGCCAATCGTCGCCGGCGGGGTAGGCGAACGACAGGCAGTCGTGTTGTTGCAGATCCTCCGGAGTGTGGGGCATGCCGCGACGGGCGACATATTCCGGCGAGGCGCACATGGTCAAGGTGTAGTCGATGAGGGGCCGGGCGATCAGGTTGGACTCTTCGAAGTGGCCGAGTCGAAACGCTACATCAAGGCCGGTTTCCAACAGATCCGGACGGCTGTTGGTCAGCACCACATCCATTTTCACCTGCGGGTATTGCAGGGAAAATTCGCTGAGGGCCGGTGCCAGACGCTCTACGCCGAAGGTCAGCGGCGCGGTGATGCGCAGCAGACCGCGTGGCTCATCGAGAGCTTGTTCGGCCAGACGTTCCGAGTCCGCCACCAACCCCAATACATCCAGACAACGCTGGTAATACACGCTGCCGAATTCGGTGAGCCGCTGCCGTCGGGTGGTGCGCTGCAGCAGCTGCACACCGAGCCGTTGCTCCAGCGCTCGCAGGTGATTGCCGACCATGGTCGTCGACATGTCGCACTGCAACGCGGCCGCCGTCATGCTCCCGCCCTCGACGACTTTGACGTAAACGCTCATCGACTGGAACAGGTCCATTATCAAGTCCTGCTTTTAAATGAATGAAGTTTTTCCGAGTTTATCCAGTTTCGGTGGCTAACCATACTGCCAGCACACCGACCTTCACTGGAGTTTGAAGTCATGACCGCCGCCCTGATGAACACCTACCAACCGCTGGCCCTGAGTTTCACCAAGGGCCTGGGCACTCGCCTGTGGGATCAGGCCGGTCGCGAGTATCTGGATGCGGTGGCCGGTGTGGCGGTGACCAACGTCGGCCACTCGCACCCGCGGATCGTTTCGGCGATCAGCGAACAGGCGGGATTGCTGTTGCACACCTCCAATCTGTACAGCATCGACTGGCAGCAACAACTGGCTGAACGGCTGACTGAACTGTCGGGTATGCAGCGGGCGTTCTTCAACAACTCCGGTGCCGAGGCCAATGAAACAGCGTTGAAACTCGCGCGTTTGTACGGCTGGCGCAAGGGCGTCGGACAGCCGCTGGTGGTGGTCATGGCCAATGCCTTTCATGGCCGCACACTCGGCACATTGTCGGCCAGCGATGGCCCGGCGGTGCGGCTGGGTTTCAATGAGCTGCCGGGGGATTTCGTCAAAGTGCCGTTCGGCGATCTCGCTGCACTGGAGCAACTACAGCAAAAGCACGGCGAGCGCATCGTGGCGATTCTGGTCGAGCCCATCCAGGGCGAAAGTGGCGTGCAACTGGCGCCGCCCGGTTACCTGAAAGCCCTGCGCGAACTGTGCAATCGTCATGCGTGGCTGCTGATGCTCGATGAAATCCAGACCGGCATAGGTCGTACGGGGCGTTGGTTTGCATTCCAGCATGAAGGCATCGTTCCGGATGTCATGACCCTGGCAAAAGGGCTGGGCAACGGCGTGCCGATCGGCGCTTGTCTGGCGCGGGGCAGAGCGGCGGATCTGTTCACGCCCGGCAGCCATGGCAGCACCTTCGGCGGCAACCCGCTGGCCTGCCGGGTCGGTTGTACGGTGCTGGATATCATCGAAGAGCAGGGGTTGTTGGATAACGCCCGGGTTCAGGGCGAACGCCTGTTGACTCGCCTGCGAGCAGAGCTGGCAGACAATCCTAACGTCCTGGCGATTCGGGGTCAGGGCTTGATGATCGGCATCGAGTTGAAACAACCGGTGCGTGATCTGACGCTGATCGCCGCGCGGGATCATGGACTGTTGATCAACGTCACCCGTGGCAAGACGATACGGCTGCTGCCACCGTTGACGATTGATGAGCGGGAGGTGGAGATGATTGTCAGAGGTGTGGGACGGGTACTGACAACGCACTGATTGCTGGTGATTAACCCTTTGGGAGCGAGCCTGCTCGCGAAGGCGGAGCATCAGTCGACATCTGTGCCGGATGATCGACCGCATTCGCGAGCAGGCTCGCTCCCACATGTGCGGTGTAGGGCCTTAGTCCGGATAGTCCGCCAGATCCGGCGCCAGCATCCGCGTCTTCGCCTTGCCATTCGAATTGTGCTGAATGATCTCGCGCGGCTGCCCCTGCTCATTGAAAAACACCTGACCGATCCCCGCCGAATTCCACAACCGTTCACCTGCCTCAGCATGCTCAGGTATATACGGCACGATGCGCATGCGGCGGCGTTTGGTAAACCAGTTCAACGGTGAGCGTGGCGAATAGAGCCAGCGGTTGAGGCGGTCGAACCACTCCAGCAGGGTTTTCGGAAATTCGTTTTTGATGCCGCTGCTGGTGATCTGCCAGATTCTCGGGCCAGCCTTGCGGTGTCGGATAAGCACTTCGTAGACGAAGGAATAATGCACATCGCCGGACAGCACCACGTAGTTACCCGGTGTCCGCGAGTGTCGGAAAATATTCAGGATCACTTGGGCGGCGCCACGATGGGCCATCCAGTTTTCCGCGTCGACCAGCAGCGGGAAACCGCACCAGCTGAACACTTTTTGTACGGTCTCAATCAGCTTCACGCCGAAAATCGGTGCCGGGGAAACGATGATCGCCGACGGGTGATCAAGCAGCTCCTGTTGCAGTTCGCTCAAAGCCTCCCAATCCAATAGGCCAGAAGGTTGTTTGAGTGCCATTTCGCTGCGCCAGCGCCGGGTGCGCGTATCGATGACCACCAGCGCCGGACGGGTCGGCAGCACGAAATGCCATTGTTGAAAGCGCAGCAGATCATCGATCAGATCATCCTGCACCGGGCTATCGAGATACTGATCATCGCCACTGGCGCTCAGCGCGAGGGTTTTCTCCAAGACATCGTTGAAGGCGTCGGGATTATTGCCCCAGCCCTGACACAACATATAAGCGATCAGCGCATTGCCGATGATGCGCTTGGAAAACGGATGACCGTAGGCCGTTTCCTCCCACTGCGCGGACAGGTTCCAGTCATCGGTGATGTCGTGATCATCGAAAATCATCAGGCTCGGCAGATGCGCGAGCGCGCGGGCAACGTTGCCCAGGCCAGCCTTGAAAGCGTCGATGCGCGTCTGTTCGAGGGTGTAGCGCTTGAGGCGTTCAGGCGTCAGTTCGGGAGCTTGCGGAGTGATCAATGACCAGGCTGTCGGTGACCACACCAGCAGGTACATCGCCATCACCTCGGCGAAAGTCACCAGGTGATTGTCGGCGCTGCTGCTGGTGAAAATCGGCTTACGCGCACCGCCGAAAAATCGCTCGCGCAATGTCTCGTTGCTCTCCAGCGCCGGTAACAAATCCGCACGATGGTAGTAACTGGCCGGGTGTTCGTAGAGCTTGGCGCTGTCGCTGACCACGGCACCTTCGAGGTGTTCGTCGAACAGGCCGAGTCGCTCGATCAAGGCGTGAATCGCCCGCAGCATCGGGCCGGCGACATCGTCGGCGTAGACTTGATCACCGCTCATCATCAACAGGGCGGGGCGTTGTTGCGGGTCGGTTTCCGTCGCTAACAGTTGATCGACGCAGAGCAGACCGTCCACCGCCGGGTGATGGGGTTTGCGGCAGGAGCCATGCAGCAGTTGATCAATCCGCGAACGCAGAACGAAGTTCGGGCTCGTCGCCTCGCCGTACAGCAGATGCGGCGCCCAATCGGCGATGCCGGCGGTGTTGTCGATCCGCAGGTCATAGTCGATCCGCGTGTCGCAGGGCAGGGCGCTGTCGAGAGCCACATCGATCAGATGGACAAACCCGTGACGGCCTACGGGAATCACCGTGCATTTCCCAGCGTCGAGGGGAATGTCTCCTACACCTTGCAGGCGCAAGGTCAGCGCCAGTGCCCGTGTGCCGACCAGCCACGCAACCACGCGCGTTGGCTCTAGCCGGCGCAGCAGTGGGCCGGCCAAGACATCAGGCAACAGGGAGGGATCAGCGAAGTGTCGAGACATCGGCGGGTAAAACTCAAGGCGCACAGGCCGGCGATGATAGCGCAGCCGGCGCCTTGATCCCTTAAGCGAGGCTTAAGAGTCGGTTTTCTGCAATTTCAGACTCAACAGCGTCCATTCGGACGACGACGCTTGCTCCTGCACGGAGCAATCGAAACGGTAGCGGACATCGTCGCCATTCATGTTCCGCGCGGTCAGGGTATTGCTGAAGGTGTAAACCTGATCCTTGAAACGCTGGGTGGTGAGCGACTTGCTGTCGGCAAATTGTGCCGACGCCGGGAAACGCAGGGTGCTGGTGACAAACGGGCTGCACATGACATAGGCGAGCATCGATTTGTCGCTGTCAGCGTCGTGTCCGAGTTTTTTGCTCAGCGCGGTCAGGGCTTTGCGACCTTGCTCATCGCTTTGCTCGAACACGGTTTTTTCCGACATCGACTTCGGCGCCCGGCTGGCGTAGTTCGGCAGCAGCGCGGAGTCGGCAGGCGAGGGCGTGGTGTCCGGTTCGATAGCCGCAAAGGCCGGGGCGTTTTCGAGGGCGACGGCGGTCGACGCTGATTCGGATTCCGGCAACAACGAAGTCGGCTCGACGGTTTGTGTCGCTGCGCTTTGCGTCTGCGCCGCTTCGGGCGTGTGCGCCGACGGAAACAACGAGAACGTGATCGACAGCACCACTAAACCGACGATGAGGCCGCCTGCTACGCCAACGATATTGCCGTAGAAAATATTCCAGCTACCGCGGTTCTTCACGACCCAGCGCCACATGAAACCCCAGGTGGCGACAAATGCCAGTAAACGCAGAAAATCCATTCGATCCTTTCCTTAACCCTTCAAAAGCCGAACATCAACGTAGCCCGTGGCGAGCGTTGACGATGGGGCGGCAAGCTAACAAAACCGGCATCTGACGTCAGTGCTCAGCGAAAAATGACCGTTAAAAATATCATTGTCGCCACACCGGCGGCTATTGCGCAGATGCCTGCCAACAGATGGCGTACGACCGGATGCTGCGGGGTGGGACGTCTGACCATCCACATCCAGACACCCGCCAGCGCGCCTGCCGTTGTGAGCATGTGAAGGAGAGTGCCAGCGTGGTATTTCTGTGCCGAGGAGATATCGGACGGGAAAAAGCTTGAGCCAATCTCCGAGACCGTCAGCGCAACCATGAAACCGCTGGCGGCACCCGCCAGGTTGGCGAGGATCAAGTTCCAGGTGCCGCGTTCAGAAACCACCCAAAGCCAAACCGCAGTCCAGGTGAACAGGTAAAACAGAGCCAGCATGGTGTACTTCCTTTAAAAAAACGATGTCCGTCGAGGTGCTCTGAACCTCTTCATCGGCGGTGGACGGCAAGATAGCAAAATAGTAGCTTCGCGCCACTTTCTTCCACTGTGTAACGGATTACGCATGCCCACGCTATCGGAGCAACTGACTGGCGCGGGTGGGTTTCCGATCAACATTCGAGTGGTGAGAGTGCGCAAGTGATCGGCGGGGTTTTTTATTCAACCAGAGGATGGACAGATGATCGACTTCAACAACAAAGGCTTCTTCAAACTCAAGCAAAACAATGAATACGCCGAGCGCGTGACCGCCCTGTTGCTGGAAGGTGAAGAAGTGATCGACGCCTACAAGGCCATGCGTGACGGCGTGGTGTTTACCAACAAACGGATCATCGCAGTCAACGTTCAGGGCATTACCGGCAGCAAGAAGGATTTCACCTCGCTGCCATACAAGAACATCGTCGCGTACTCCGTGGAAACCTCGGGAACGTTCGATCTGGACTCAGAGCTGGAGATCTACTTTTCGTCGCTGGGGAAAGTGAAATTCGAATTCACCGGAAAGACATCGATGGTGGAGATTTCCAAATATATCTCCAAGCATCTGCTGTAACGGATCAGCTCATCACAGGATGTCTTTCAAATAACCCTTGAGCGCGAGGAGCGGCTGATCCAGCTGCTCCAGCGACTGCGCCTGGCGGAAGTCGGCTGACAACTTGTGTAACTCCCGTCCCAGCGGCTTCTCGACACCGCCCAAGGCATTCATCGCCAAGCCCAGGCATTCATTCATTTTGAACTGAATGGTCGCGACATCCCCACGTTTCACCAACAGCTCGAAAATGTCTTTCTGATAATCACCCATGACCATGTCGTCCCGCAGAATCGGGCTCAGGCCTTCTTCCTCGTAAGCGAGTTTGAGGGAGAAGAGGGCGACTGTTTCCAGAGAGGTTTCCATGGGGTGACCTTTGTGAAGTTTTACCGGGCAGCTATTGGTATTTCCCGATAGACGAATGACCGCAGGGTTCGCGCCAGTATACCGTCCCGCGGTTCCTGATCTGTTGGTTGTTCTGGTAGGTTATGAGGCTTACGAGGAATTTTGACAGGAGGTCATAGTGGCTAAGCCAGCAGCGCGTAAGAGTGATCCATATAGTTGTCCGCTACCTGGACACGGTACCAATCCCATTGCGGTGGGCTCTTCTGACGTTTTTTTTGACGGCCTGCCGGCAGCGCGCCAAGGCGACGCCTGCACCTGCGGCAGCGCGCTTTCATCAGGATTGTCTTCTACCGTTTTTATCAACGGCAAGAATGCCGCAACCATCGACACCGGCGGCGCCCACGGCGGCATCGTAGTTGGCGGATCGGGGACAGTGATTATCGGCGATAGCCATACGCCCTGCGAATTTGTCCCTCCTGAACCGTTAGCCGGTCATGCTCGATGGATCGGCTTCCGAATCCCTGCTGAAGAAAGCTATGAGGGCTTATCGTGCATAGCGCACTTTGAGGATGGCTCATCGTTATCTGGGGTATTCGATAAGGACAACGCAGTGAAATTTGCGAATACGTCCGGAAAGACATGCTTGATGCTCAAATTCGAAGATGAGGTGCAGACCGCTTCTTCGTCTCTGACAGAGAGCTTTTTGAACAAGATTTTAGGATAAGGAACATCCTATGACTGAGCCTTACCTCGTCACTGGCAGCTACGTTGTTCAGCGTGAGCACGCTCTACAGGATTCTCCGCTAGAAAGGGCTTTAGAGCTCATGGAGGGGACCGCGCTGAGGTTTTCTTTGGACGCGATCTCTGACGAAAAAATACGAGCAAACTATATAAAAAACATAAAACGGATGTCGCAGCAGACGCTTGATGATGTAAGGGCCGGAAAGATTACGGCGCGAGAGGGCGTGCTATTCAGCAACGAAATGCGCAACAAAATCTTGATGGAACACCGCAAGGTGACCTCAGCGCAGGGTCTGGCTGTCGTGCAAAAAAAGAAGCCAGAAGGCAGGGTGCTTCAAGATCTCCTGGATAAATATTCGAAGCAGCTTTTCAAGAAAGATTACAATCTTTTGACTTCCGCGGAGCAGAGCAAGGTCCATTACACGATATTGGAAGCAGCGGGCCGCGACGACACCAGTTTTTCGAATGGGACCAAAAAAATGCAGCTTATGGGCAAGCTTGGCATTTTGATTACCGCTGCCCTCGCTACCTATCAAATACTTAATGCCGAAAACAAAGTAAAAGAAACAGCGCGTCAGGGCCTCATCGTGGGAGGCGGTGCGGCGGGTGGCATTCTGGCCGGGCTGGGGGTCAGTGCGCTCTGTGGGCCGGGCGCTCCGATCTGTGCATTTGCCGTAGTGATTGTCGGAACCATCGTCGGAGGTGTAGCAGGCGGTGCCGTTGCAGAATCGCTCGATGAGGAATTAGAGGAGTTCTCCCATTGGGACATACTTTGAGTCAGCCTGAACTGACAAAGGTTAGAGTCGCGCTTTCGGACCCCTTTAACGATTTTCCGGTTGATTACGACTACATAGCCAGCGAAGTCAGAGGTGTTGATCCCCACATTCTCTACGAGATCCTTTATTCCGAAGTCGCACCGGTGTGCTACAGCAATATTGCAGCTGCCCTACCAACGGTATGGACAGGCTTTGATCCTGATTCCCTCAACGCCATGATTGAGGAAAGGCGAGCGGCAAGGCAAAACAATTGGTTACGCAGGCAGTTCGACAAATTGCTCGTCCGTTGGCTGGAATACAACTACGGATATATCTGGAAGGAAATCGCCACCAGGCTATGAGTTCCGAGTTAGAAAGCTTGATCTTTTGGTGTGACATGATCAACGCATAGGGGCCCGGTTGGACCCTGTCTCAGATGAAGATTTCTGATTTTCAAATAGCTGGAAGCGGTAGAGGATTGGCGTAGTCGTTGGCGGCGGTTGCTCCGAACGCCTTGGGTGCTGCTCTCGCGTCTTCGAAAATAGCGAGTGCCTCGAATTGCCGAGGCACGCGCTGGCGTGGCTGGCCAGAGAGCATGCGCACCTACATTCGGCATCCAGCACCTTGCATACCTCGGTTGGCACTTTCCAGCAGACGAAAAAAAAGGCCTTGCTAAGCAAGACCTTTCTTAATTTTGGTGCCCGAGGGAGACTCGTGCGTTCTATATAATCCGTGGCTTGCGGCCGGATTGTACGGTCAGGGATACAGAGAGGGATACACGGTGATCTCTACTGCACCTGCTAGGCGTCTATTTTAATACCAGCCGATTCTGAATTGGCACCGCTAAAGTCTCGATCTGCATCTGAATGAGCAATGCCCTCGATCTCGGTAAACCAAATCTTGCCAAATTTTGACCACTCGAACGAGTAAGAGTGCTTCAACGTCAGGCAGACCTCTTTCCCTCCAATAGGAACGCTAATAGTCCCGCCTGGGAAGGTAAAGCCATTTGAAATGTCATACGCCCAGTACTTTCCGTTTTTCACCTTTGGCTCAGTGATAGACGGCATGTCATTCATCACAAGCGCTACGCCCCGGTGTGCGACACCGGCGTCGATGTAATGCTCAAGAATTTGCAGATCCTCATACACGTCCTTCTGAAAAATATCTTGGGCCCCACGAGGGCCTCCAGAGGAACTGATGTTGCGATAGCATTTCATCTCGATAGCGATCTTGATGCTGCCTTTCGCTGAGACTCCGGTGACTAATATGTCTATGTTGCTGGAGCCACCTGGTAGGCGGACTCCGGTTTCCAGCTCAATGTCTGCTGTTTCATCCGGGTTGTGCAGGATCAGTGGGAGCAGTTGCTTCAATAAATACGCGTATTGAAGCTGCATCGATGCTTCTTTGTTGATAGGAATGAGCTGGCCACCCACCTTCCTGGCGAACACCTTCCAAGCGACCGATATTGCATGGCGCAGACGTACCTCAAACGAATCTTCGACTATGAACGAAGGCAATTGGACTCTCTCCATTAGATGGCGGTAGGCCATTGTAGTTGAGCTGCCGCCAATCAATCAGCATTGCTGGATCGTCGAGCTATTGAAGGTCGAGCAGGCCATTTCGGTGTCCAAGGTTGCAGCCAGAAAGGCGCTGGGGACCCTGACGATATTCACACGACACGGGGTCGGAAACCCGCAGGGCTTTGGTAGTGGGAGGTGCGCCAGCTTACTGAAATTTCAACGTTGAAATTGAAAGGATCTTGAAGAAAAAAGGGCATCGTTACCATACCGGTAATGGTGTCCTCGGATCGATGGTTTCGTGGTGCAGATGCACAGGTGAACAGGCAGTTCACCCGGTTCACCTGTTCACTAAGCTGGGAGCTCTCCCGCTAACAAGGTCCGGCGGGTTTCTGACCCCGTGTCTTAATGAAAACCTCAGGGGCCCCCGGCAGACCGCGGAAGATGCACCTCAAGTTCGCTGGAGGGATTGATGCTACCGGGGAGCGGGGCTCGTATCTCTTCAAAATACGGTGTAACACGTGTAACCGGTGTAACGACTATAGATAAGTAGTTGTATTTATTAAGTATTTTTCGGGTTACACCAGTTTTACATACCGTTTTTTAAGCGTGTAACTGAGTCAAGTCGTGTAACAGTTTCAGATGAATAAAATTGGGAAAGGCGAGGATATGCCTCCGAGACTGAAAGCTGGGCGCTCCAACTGCATGACAGGATGGTAGTAATGGCTAGCCGTCGGTAATCATCTTGCATCCGACCGTCAGTTGTGTAGGCGATTTGCAGGTGGTCGCAAAAGACTGCTTTCGGCCAAAAGCAGCCGTTCATGGATGACCGCTCCAACCCGCAATCACTAGGCTAGGGAGGGGAGCGTCAGTCGTTTCCATAGTCCCGTTCGTAACTAATCTCACGCTCGTCTACTTCAACAATTTCCGCACTCAAACCGGCAGCTGAAAGTTCATCGGTGCCCACAAGGTGCAAATGGCATTGATCACAAATGAATTCGACTGGAGAATATGTTGTCTCAACCTCTTCATAACCAGGACTCACTTCATCCTGATCATCCGTCAGCTCTTCGTAGTCTTTGTCCCCGCCCAACACTGCAGTGCATTGGCAAGCGGGACATTGGCGAGTCCAATACCGAGCGTACCTTCCACTTGTTAGGCGATAAAGATGCCACCAAGAACGCTCCCCGGATTGAGATCTTTGATCTTCCAATGTTTTTGGAGCCCGTTTTTTGCCATCGGCGTCTTTGCTAAAGTTGTCTCGCGCATGCTCAATTTTTTGCAATGCAGACTGACACTTTAGATGAGACAGATGGTTAATGAGTTCTTCTTTCTCTGCAGCCGCACCGCCAATAAAGTCTTCAAGATCTTTGTTAGCTGCTTGCAAAATTAACCGCACTGCGTGCCACAGCTTCCCCTCCCACACTTCCAAGCTGATCCCGATATATGCAGCGTGCCCTGAATGAAGCTCGGCATTGCGGCGATCGGCCAAATCTTTGCATGAGTTATAAGCTAATGAGTTGAATCCCGGAACGACATGTTTTAGGCGCAGGAACACCTCATTGGCATCAATGGTTCGAACAGCCGAAGCGGTAGATATACCGCACGCTTCCAGCATGCTGTTAGAATTTTTCGGGTCTACGACCAGACTTGGATGAACCCTCGCCAGTGCGAACTTACCAAGCAATTCAAGTGCCAAAGTTGCCCAGAGTTGGTAGGCATCCTCCGCGTCAACTTCCTTAGCCTCAAGCGCACGCCGGGCGTAGAGCGCTGCTTTGCCATACAGCGCATCATCTGAAAGTGCGGGCGGAATCGTTCGTGTCGCTCCACGTCTAGTTGTATTCATATCCAATCCTTCAGTGAGATGCGTAGAAGGGTGCGATGACCTATGCCAGAAGCATTACCCCTGCGGTGAAGTACTGCCCAGTTGTCAACTACTAGAATTACACCAGCTGTCCACTCTAAAGTTAAACACGGTTGAACTTGAGGTGATTCTAATGTCTTCAATATAGTACGCCCATGTTCTGTCTGCGCGGTCATACAAGCCGGATCGAAACGGATCCATGTTCGATCCGTACTGGCTATCGTGGAATAAAAGCTTGAACGCCCATTCTTTACTGTGAAAGTTTCGCGGCGACTTGCAAGGAGTGGAAGCCCTGCATCTTTGACTCTCAATAGCTGCGTTGGGGGCGCTCCGCCTCCATTAATCGAGTGACAGCCTAAAATCAAATACCGTGGCGGTACCGGCAAATGTGATCCGTCAACATGCCAAGGCTGAACACCTGCTCCAGAAAAATGACTTAACGAGTTTAAAGGAGCCTCATCCGCTCTCAGTGTCTTTAAAGTTTCTAAAGCCTTTCTGCCTCGCCCGGCTACAATCGCACCTCCCATATACAAGGCGAGTTCCTGCATAGCCTGTGAAACTGTTATGGAAGATCTTGCGTTCAGAGAAACATAGCCATGATCGAGAATTGCTGCATGCAGCCCATCGTAGCTGTAATCCATACCTATGACTCTAATATTGTTTTAGATTCGAGAATAATCATTTTCAGAGCCGCAGCGGTCGCATGATCATCCTCGGCATACTTCTCCTTCCTTTGTAGTGCACTTTTCCGCATAGAGCAATTTAACTGCGAATCTGCAAGGCAGAGTTTTTAAACTAGGTCGTGTTCTACCGTCAGAATGAGAGACTCGGTCGCCACTGAGATCCGGACACTGGAGAAGGTATTCTCCAGCGACGCCTTGAAAAATACCCTGTCTGAGGGGAGAGGTGACGATTGGCCGCTGCTGTTTTTGCTGGCTGGAGGTTTCGGCAGCAGTCGGCCATTAAGATGCTTTCGACAGGGGGGCTTTGGCGATATCGGATCAGTGCCCGGAATCATTTGGCCCTACGTAAGTTATCCGCACGGATCAGATCCTACGCCCCCTGAAAAAAGATTCCTGATCAGTGCAGCAGCGCTGATGGCGTTTTGACGCACATTAGGCTTATGCTGGACATGTCTAGGTGATGTGTGAACGCCGTCACCTGCGGAACTAAGTGCCTTGGTGACAGTGAACCACACCCGTGGCCGATCCGAATTTTAGAGTACATGCGGTAAGAATACCGCGAGAAAGGGACATTCGATGAGCATGATCACTTGGACCAAAAGAGACAATAACGCTAACGCCGTGATTTTTGTACATGGATTGAAAGGCGGTCAAGAAACCTGGTCCTACGACGAAAATACTTCATTTCCGAGCTTGCTAGCTGCCGACCCGAACATTTCCGATCGTTTTGACATTGGTTGCTTCAACTATTTTACTACGTTCACGACAACTTACGGTGCAAACAAAAGTATTTTTCAAAGATTATTTAAATCTCGGAAGAGTGTGAGAAAAAACTTACCAATTTCTGAAATTGCAGAATTATTACGCACTGAGTTCGAAGTAAACCTAGACAGTTATGAGCAAGTAATGATTGTCGCACATAGCATGGGAGGACTTGTTGCCAAGGCATGCATCCTAGGTCACCTCGAAGAAAACCAGACTACACCTGTAAAAGGGTTTGTCTCCTTGGCAGTACCGCATACAGGTGCAAAAATTGCGAATATCGGGTCATTTTTATCATCTAACGTACAACTCGCTGACTTGAGCGTGTTGAGTGATGCTGTATATGATCTAAGCAGCGCCTGGGTAAATTCCGCAACACCACCTCCGCCAACAAAATACATATATGGTGCGCACGATATTTTTGTCGACAAAAAGAGCGCGTTGGCAATTGAGGCTTTAAAGAAAGACTCTACCGCAGTCGACGAAGATCATGTCGGGATTTGTAAGCCCAAGAGTTGCGACGAAACCGTGTACAAAGCTGTGGTGAAATATATTCTGGATTTTGAGTCCATATGCAAACCACCCTTGGTAATTAAAGAATTTCAGGACAATCGACAGTACGATGATCATCTTTTCGTACTTAAATTGGTGATCGCAGATGTCCATGAAGCCATAACTGGAAACGCTAAGGGTTACTTCTTTAACGCCGAGGAGGCCCGAAAGGTCTTCACAAGTGACCGTCACAAAAAGCTGCTAAGTGAGCTTTATGGCAAGGTAAAAGAGGTATACAAACAAGAGTTCGAGCATCACATTGCAAATAAAACTACGCCTGATCAATTTGTGCAGCGCGTGCACGCTCGTATCATGTCAGAAGACAGCGGATATCTTAAAACCATTCTCGCCGAATTGGATGGGATTCACAAAAAAGGCATGATACATCAATTAGCTAACTCTGCGGATACTTCAGTAGTATGGTCTTGTAATACGAAACTTTCAGATCTGGCGAAAAAAGAGGGTGGTGAGTCATGAGTCATGATCTCCCGTACCTGTTAATTGATGATGACTTCCCCCTTAATTTTTCAATTGTTGCGCTGATTCTTTATAAGTTGAGCTTTTCAGTTAAAGGCAATGCAGTGCTTGAGTTCGATAAGTTACAGATTTTTTTGTACTTGGTAAAAAATCCATCCAAAATAAATCCAATGCTAGCTTTGGCCGGAAAGAAATTATTGCCAATAAAATCTCAGTATGTATTCACGATAGAAAGCCTTTCTAGCAATGTGGATGTTTTGTTTGACCGGTCAAAGCTGAAGTTTCTGCTAAAGCATATGGCTGCTCGTGGCATGCTTGAATGCGATACCGTTACAGATCCCAAATCACTTAAGTACTATCTCAGCCCAGTCGGCATCAGGTTTGCTGAGGAGCTGATCGATTTTAACTCAGACGGTACAGGGGAGCCCCCTAGCAGATCCAAAGATAACGAATATGACAAAAGCTACTTTAAGGCAACTCTGGATGTTGCCGAAGGCCTAACTTCTTTACAGGCTCAGTCTGTCAGCAAGCTGAACTCTTATTTAAATATTATTTTCAAAGGGATTTGAAATTGAAGCCTAATATCAGCATTACTAGTCTTAATCTCATAGGTTATCGTAAAAATTACACAATTCCATTTTATCCGGGCATCAATATAATTTATGGAGATTCAGATACAGGTAAATCAAGTGTCCTGGAGTTTATAAACTATTTGCTCGGCGCTAGTAATATCGAACTAGCTGATGAGGTTAAGTCTTCGGTTGAGTATGCGGCGCTTGAGCTTGAAATCAACGGCGTTAAGATGACTATTAAGCGCGATATATACAGACCTAGAGAGTATGTCGAAGTCTATCCGTGCGAAGTCGATAAATGTCCGCAGTTTTTTCCAAAGAAATATTCCCCTGTATTCACTGATCCCCACGCGCCAGATGGGTTTTTCTCAGATTTCTTACTGGATAGCTTGGGCTTCCCGAAAGTAAAAATAAAAGTTTCCCCATCAAAGGCCGACTCTGATGTAAGGCGGTTAAGCTTTAGGAATATTTTTAAATATGTATATTTGAATCAAGACGACGTTGGCAGCAAAAGTTTTCTGGAGTTAAATAATCCTGTATTTGCTACGCGCAATCGCGAAGTCTTAAAGTACATGTTCAACGTATTGGACTCGAGCATAGCTGAACTTGAGGTTGAGATCGCATCGCGTACAAAAGAAAGCAAGGCTATTCTAAGTAAATATAATTCGGTCTCGGAGTTTCTTCGCGAAACAGATTATGACAGCAGAACCTCAATTGACGATGCTATTGATGAGATTGACAAGGTTATAGCAGGTCTCCAGGTCGAGCTGGAGCGACTTAATCGCACGATGGTAGCCAACTCATCAAATCATTCAGAACTTAAGGCAATATTCAACGAGCTGTCGTTAAATGAAAAATCCACTGCCTTGTCGATTAGCAAAACAAGAGCGCAAATAGAAAGCTATTCTCGCCTAAAAAACGACTACGAAAATGATATTGCTAAGATTAATGGGATCTTGCATGCGCAGTTAAGAATAGGTGAGGTGAACCATTCGGCCAATCCGTGTCCTATTTGCGACACACCTATTAATGTTACTTCCAATGATGAGGCGTTTCAAACTTCTGAGGCGAGCTCTTTATCTGCCGAGCTAAGCTCAATCCAGAAAAAGAAGAAGAGCATACAGATCCTTATAGATGAGCTTTCCTCCAAGTCTCGAGAACTATCCAAAGACTACACTGCGATTAGTTCAGATATTATAAAAGCAAGAGAGATGCTCGACACTGAAAATGAGGCGATGGTAACACCGTATCTCACTCAGCGAGATTCTTTGGTTAGAGAGTTGGCATCCCGGCAAGAGTCTCGGAATCATCTAGTAAATAGTATTAAGGTTCGCAACCAGCAGAGAAAAATTCACGACGCATACGAAAACGTATTGCTCGTAATTAGGCAGCTAGATGAGAGACTGGCAGAGCTGAAGCAGAGCGCGCCGAGCGTTGCAGAGATACTTTCGGAGCTGTCTGATTACCTCAAAAGCTACCTGAAAAAAGTTAATATAAAAAGACAGGAAGGTATCAGCGTGAGTGCCAGAAGCTTTGCGCCGGTAATCAGGGATAGAGAATATCTCAACATCACTTCTGGCGGTCTTAGGACCATTGCTTCTGTAGGCTTACTAATTAGCATTCTTGAGTCCGCAATAGATTCGGAAGTAAATCACCCTCGACTTCTAATGATAGATACCGTTGGCAAGTATTTGGGGAAAACAACTAAGCAGAAGTATCAAGATCAAACAGATGCTGCTGATGATGCACGCGAAGGGATTTCTGATCCGCTAAAGTATCAGAATATGTACGAATATCTTTTGTCAGTCGCCAATCGAGCTGAAGCGAAAGATGTACCGTGCCAAATTATCCTTGTTGATAACGATGTGCCTGATACCTTTGTTAATAGATATAAAACGTATATCGTGGCTCATTACAGCTCTACTGGAGAAAATGGCTTGCCTGTGGGGCTAATTGACGATATTGAGCCAACATAACGCTATTTATGATCCTTCATCTCTAGCCACTGGCATAGGTCTCCGGTGGCTAGATGAAATGCCCCTAATTTCCTAGGCGCATCTAACTGACTTCTTATCCGATAGAAGACGTATATGAAAGACGGTTGTCAGCCGTATTGTGCTCCGGGCCAAATTCGAGGTTATGGCAGTCACGCGAAGGGAGCGCCTCTTATAGGAGGTTCAAGAAGCCTGCGCAGCAGGCAGCACAGAAGCCTGTGAAAGGATCAAATACAGCGAGGGCGGTAACGTCATTGGCGGATAGGCCGGTATCGCTGCGACAGGTGTGGTGACGCAGTGGAGCGCCATAGTGCTGCTTTTCAGCACGACCGTGCTAGATGTTTTAAGTAAATCAGGAATACTAAATGACAAAAAGAGCCCATCTGGGCCCTTTTTCAGGTGAAGCGATCTTACTTTTTCAGCCAGCTTTCAACCTCATCGGAACCGTGCTTGGTTTTCCATTCCTTTAGCGTCTTGTGATTACCGCCTTTGGTTTCGACCACTTCGCCAGTGTGAGGGTTTTTATATGTCTTCAGCTCGCGAGGTTTACGCGTACCTGGCGCCTGAACAGGCGCTTTGCCGCGTGCGCTGCTCTGTGGGTCTAGTAGGTTGACGATGTGCTTGAGGCTGAAACCGTACTGGGAGAGCAGTTCACGAAGCTTGGTTTCAAATTCGATTTCTTTTTTCAGTGCACCGTCGCCTTTCAGAGCTTCCAGCGCCTGAAGCTGTTCGGCCAAGTGTTTTTCCAGCTGACGGTATTCGGCAAGTTTAGACATTATTGCTTCCTTTATTTTTGAAGATATCTATCTGAATAGCATTACAGCATAGAGTTCAGGTTACTTTCGACCTTTTAGCTGGCTTTCGATAAGGCTCATTTCGCTCTTGATCAAGTTCACGGTTAGTACCTGAACTTTAGAGGCTTTTCCAGCTTTGATATCTACGACCTTCATCAGCTCCGTCAAATAGCTTTTGCGCGCTTTCAGGGTGTCAGTCCAGCTAGCGCTGTTTTGTATGGTAGTAATCATGATTTACTTAATCCGAGGGTTTCTAAACAGCCCGCGTCGGCGGGCTATTTCGGGTTCAAGCTGCCAACAGTTCCTCTAATGTGATATTTCGGGCAGCAGCGGCAAGCTCCTCACGACCAATATCCGAATGAAAAGGACCAAATCGAGGTACATCTAGGTTGGAGAAACCGTATCCCGAGTTCCCTTGTTGGTAGTCCACGGCAAGTATCCGTGCACCAATAGCTACTAAGTGATTCGTGGCGGCATTCCACTCTTCGTCTAACGTAAACCCTACTGCGCTCAGGGCCGATTTTTTGGCTTCATTTTCACGCTGTTTGGCGTCTGCGATACGTGCTTCAAGGGAGTCGAGTTCCGCCTGTAAAGCCACGAGGATAAGTTCTTGCCTTCTGACATTCTCATCTGTGGTTGCAAGTTGCTTGGCTGCCTTCTGAATTTCGCCGTTGGCAGCTTTTTCGCCTTCGCTATCGCCACTCGCAAGACTTCTGGCATACAGGCTTGCAGCGTCTCTTTCTGCTTGCTGCGCTTTTTCTAGGGATTGCTCCGCATCCGTCTGAATCGTCAGAAGACGTTCTTTCAAGTGTGACTGTGTCCGTTCCAGCGCTTCGACCTCAGCAGCAGCTACGGACATGGTTTGGATCGACTGTGATTTGATTTCGTCAACCTGGTCCATCCGTTCTAAGTAGGCGATCTTTTTATCGATACGCTCAATCTCGGATGGAATGGCTCGTAAGCGAGCTTTGGCAGACGAGAGTCGATCCATAGCTTCACGCCTCTCGGGACTTCCTATCATGTTACCGATAGGGCTGTAGTTGTTTGGCGCGTTGTGCCAAGCGGCTTCCAGTGCGGAAAGATTGTTTTCGATGGTTTCGTGCTCAGCGACCAGAGCGGCTCGTTGCTGTTTCAATTCATTCATTTTCATGTTCATGGTCCTTGATGAGTTTTGATTACGTTGATTTGGCTGGCGAGGCCGGGAGTGAGCCGGCGTTACCTCGATCAGTTGAGATGCCCTCAGGCAGCCCGAGCCTCGTTGTCATCCGTTCCCGGAATTGCCTTCACGATGTAGCAGCGCTGTTGGCCTAAGCCGGGCAATCGCACCAGACTTGATGCCTTGCCGTCGCTGCTCGGCTCCAGCACACCGCGTTGCAAGAGTTCCTTGTTTACTGCGGTAAGGTTCATGCCCCGGAAGATCTCCGAGCGCCATGCCTCGGTCAGCACGTAGTAGGTATTTGTGGTGTGCAAGGTGTCGCCCATGCCGTGCTCCAACGTCTTGCGAAAGCCGAGGCGGTCAATCGTGCGCGGGCCGTGTTCGTCGATCTTGGCTGCAGTCGATTCCCAGCGGGTGAAGCGGCTTTCGCCGAAGCGCTCGATGAACTGTCGCAGCCTCGCCGATATCGCATCGCCTTCGAAATTACCGGCGCCGCCACGTTCGTTTAGCCAAGCGCTCAGGCACACGCGAGCGGCTGTGGTGGCCGTCCCGTCCGGCCAGCCGGTGATACCCATCGCGGTAGCCAGCTCGCCTGCGGCTGCCGCGAGACCGAAACGAGCGGCGGCACGGTGCGCCTGCCCACTCGCTGATGCTGGAAGCGATTTAGCGATAAAGCCTTCCAGCGTGCGGCGCAAGATCGCCGCCCAACCGTGGCGTTTGCCGGGCTCGCACAGCGCCGTCAGAAATGCAGTGAGCGGGGTGCCGTAGTATTTCGCTACGCGGGCTTTGAGCGCATCGGAGAGCGCTGCCGCATCCTCGAAACCGTTGAGCGTGTCGAACATGCCGAGGCCTTTGCTGGCATCGGCCGGAACGGCGAGCATGCGCACCTCCATGCCCGCTTTCAGTTCCTTGTTGGCTTCGGCCATGTGCTGGGCCAAGGTCTTCTCGCCTGTGGAGAGGAACAGCAGGCGCCACTCTTGTACCTGCCGGCCTGCTTGGCCTCGGTCATTGGCGCGAGCCTTCCCGGTGCCGTTGCCGAGCATGTAGACCGTTTCTCCAATGATCCGTGGATCGCACATGCCGATTTCATCCAGCACCAGGAGGCCGTCCGAATGCGCGGCAGCGATGGACTCCAGCGCGTTGTCAGTCGAGCGCCATGAACGCACCAAGCGCGGTCCGCCATAGATCGAGGTGGCAACTTGCAGGTGAGTGGTCTTGCCGCCGGAGCTGTCGCCGTACAGGTGGAAGCCGCCCGACTCATGGCCGAGCATGTGTAGCAGCGGACCTGCGAACGCCACCCCGACGACAAACGCTAGGCGATGATTGCCAACGCACAATGCGCCGATCTGCTGTTGCCATTGTTCGAGCGTGCCCGCTTCGCTGATCGGTGGAAGCTGTGCACCGGCATCATAGAAATGCAGATGTTCGCTGTGCGTGCCAACCTGCTGCTCGGGCAACAGAAAGGCGTTGTCGTGCCAACCCAAGCGGGTTACCAGTCGTGCCCGTTCCGCGCTGTCAAATCCGCCGAGATAACTCTGCAAGTCATTGCGTGCGTTGCGTCCCGAACGGCTACCGGCGAGGCGCAGGCCCATGTCTACCAACGGCCCAAGCACGTCCTTGCCGAAGTCGCCGGTCATCGTGCGTGCCGGAATGTTCCAGCGTTTTTTGGTGCCGTCTGGATCGTCGAACTCGACAAGCAGACCCCAGTTCTGGCCCTTGTCATCACGCGTCCGGGCGAGGATAGCCAGCGGCGAACACACCGGACGCGCCTCGCCGTCGTCACCGGCATAGAACACGCCTTCGGACGTCAGGCGAAAGCCTCCCGGCATTAGGTCGTTTTTCGATTTGGTTGGGCGCTTGGGCGCTGCTTTAGGCTTCTGTTCGGGTTCTGGTTCAACGTGTGCGACAACCGCTTTTTCCTCGATCACCGCGAACAGTTCACCGCTGCTTTCCAGCTCGACGAAGTGGTCGACGGTCCAGCCTTTGGCGATTGCATCGGCGGCATCGTCGCCGTCGTTCCATTGCCCACCTTTGGCAAACGCGGCACGTTCGTTCTTCCGGATCGGCTTGCGTTTGAACACATCCAATTCGATGAGTCGGACCGAGGCAGCGCCGATTTCGCGCAGCTTCTCGGCAACGACTTCCATGCAGCCTTTGCCGCTGTCGTCGTTGTCCGGCCACAACAACACATCCCGACCTTTGAGAGTTGTTAGGTCGGCTTTGTGCCAAGAGTTGGACCCGTTCGGCCAGCACGTGGCCACGTGGTTGGGCAGCAGTTCGGCGGCGGCATCGGCAGCTTTCTCGCCTTCGCACAGAACCACTGGTGCGTCACTGCGCAGGGCCAGTTCATCAAGGCGAAGCAGGGGACGCGGATCTGGCAGACCCTGCCAGCGCCATTGTGTGGATTGGCCATCGGCGCGCTGACACCACGTCAGTGGCGCGAAGACCTTCTTCGGCTTGCCGTCTTCATCGGGCCCGAGGTCGAAGCGATAGATCGCCATGAGAGGCTGACCCTTTGCGTCACGATAGACCCAAACCTTGGACGGCACACCATGATTGCGATGTTTGGCTGGGCACTTGTTCATGGCCTCGGGTGGGATCGGCTGAATGGCAATCCACTCAGGTGCTTTTGTTTTAGCAGGCGCTGTCTTCGCCTGGGCGGCGCCCGGCGATACGTTGAGCAATTCTGCGAGTTTGTTGCAGGCCTCGATGTCGGTGCCGCCATCCAGATAGCGCACTAGATCAATCAGGTCGCCGCCCTTATCGCCGGTGGCAAAGTCGGACCATGTGCCTTTGCTCAAACTGATCTTGAGCGAACCGGCGCGCTTATCGCTGCGGGTCGGATTTGGAGCGGTGTATTCCTTGCCGCCGTCGACGCGTTTTCCCTTGGGCAGCCAGTGCGACAAGACACGATCAATGTCTTTCAGCGCGGCGGCTTTAACGTCGGCAAAGCTTGGGCGTTTTGCGGTGTTGCTCGGGCGCTGGCTCATGCGTCAGCCCTCGGCAAAAACAGCGCGTCGTTGATGTCGTTGATCAGCGCTTTGGCCATCTCGCCAAGGTAAAGAGCAGGCCAACTGAAACGCTCGCCGCTGTCGCTCATGGCGGCGTCGAAGTTGAGCTGATTGGCGTGATGCTGCAGCAGGGAAGCCATCTCCAGTGCATCCTCAACCGGTACTCCGGCATTGACCCGGAACAGCTTCAAGTCGGTGGCGTTCACGCGAGTAAAAGTGGCGTGGCCGAGCGTGGTGGAAGCGGTCATAGCGCACCGCCTTTCTGCATGGCAGGCGTCGACGTGTTATCGCCGTGCATGGCCAGTGTTTTGATCAGGCCGAGGGTGCCGCGTACATCCCAAAGGACGGCTGCGATAACGTGATTGGCGAGGCGCGAGGATTCATTTTCGAAGTGATCCTCGAGCAATGTCAGCACTGAATCGGCACGGTCAATCGCGCAGGTAATAGCGTCGATGGGCACACCGGCTTCTGCGGTCGGATTCACGCAAAGCAGGTCTTCAGGCAGAGAGAAGCTCAGGGCGTTATTCATTGGGCACCGCCTGCGGTTTCGAGTGCGCGGGCTTTGGCCATGTGAGCGTTGTAACGGGAGAGACGTGTAGCGAGGCTGGAGTTGGCGTGTAAAGCGGCGAGAGCCATTGCACGGTGTGCAGTGGCGCGAATTTTGGACGGATTGAGGGCGTGCATAGGTGGAGCTCCTTCTTAAGTAGGAACTGCCACGATTCGTCGCCAAACGAATTGGGGTGGCAGCTGTGCGCAGGTTGGCGAACCGGGTAAGAAGGAACCCGGCAGACCCGAAGGTCTCCCACGCACAGCCGCCATAAAGCAGGAATGCGGGCACAAAAAAAGCGCCTGCAATCGAGATGGGGGCGCCTGTGCGCCTTCTTAAACTCGGGTCGCCAAACCCGGTCGCTGATTTTGCAGCGACGGCCAGAGAGTAACGTCCGTTTTTCGAAAGTGCAACTGCGCTGGTGGCTTGCGGTTTGTTCTGGTGCGGCATAAATTGTTCGGGCATGTAGATTGACCTCAACGCCTCCGGATCGCCCCCGGGGGCGTTTTGTTTCAGGCGTGAGCTTCCCAGCGCAGGGAGAGCAAGGGCAGGAAGTCGCCGTCGATCAAGGACCTGGCGTCTTCGTAGGCGTCGATCTGCTGGCCTTCATCGACGACCACAAATCCAAGTTTTTCGCAGTGGAGGGCGAGAATGCACCAGGTGCCGTCGGCCCATTTGAGGATGCTGACCACACGCCCCTTTTTTTCTTCTCGGCTGCGAAAGCGTTCAAACCGTTGCATGGTTTGGGATGAAAAACCAATTCGGCGCAACACCGAAAACGGATGCATCACCGCTTTGCTCGCGATCTTGAATTTCATGCGGCCACCTCGTTACGAGCCGCAATGCGTGCACGATTCCAATTCAAAACCTCGGCTAAAACCCATGCCACCGGCGCGCCGCGTGCGTTGCTATTGGTGAGTTTCACTGCCTGTGGGAATCCGCTTTCGGACTGGTTCATAAGCTTGTAAACGGTTGCGCGCCCGATGCCTGTGAGGGCCATGACTTGATTGATACGGATCAACGTGGCAGCGGGGTCGTACCGGGACAGATCCCAATCAGAAGCGTTGATTTGTGATTGCGGCGAGTTGGCGCTGTTACGTCGGTCAGTGATCGACGCGGCGGATGCAGAGAGCTCTATAGCTTTCTTGACTGGGTTGGAAGCGGTCACTCGGTTCGTCCTCCCGCATTGGCAGCGGTGGAGCAAACCCGGGTTTCAAGCCAAGCCGCGACGTCCCCGGAGCGATAACGCACCCGTGACCCGGTTTTGACGTAGGGGAGTGAATGAGTACGTAAGCTGCGCCATGCAGCGAGCGTTCGGCTGGACAAGCCTAGAGCGTTCGCTACCTGATCAGTAGTGAGAAGCTCTGTAGCAGGCTGGATGGTTGCAAATGGGGTTGCGGCGTCGTGGATCGTCATAGCGGGTTACCTGTCGTAGTTCTTACAGGCCCCAGCTATGTAAACTAATAATTGATTTTTAAAAGCTTTATTTTTCGTCTACTTCGAAGCAGTGTTCCGTTTAGTGGCAAGTAAAGTGAGCACGTTCGCGACAAAGTTTTCATTTTTTGCCGGGCCGTCCCACCATGTCCCACTGGTTTTCTATACAGTGGAAAAAATGAAAAGCAAAACGCGTTTTTCACAATTTTTTACACAAACGGTACTTTATTACCGAGTTTTGACTCTCTCTCTGCAGTTTCTCAATTTCCGAAATTCATCCCCCCGCCCCATGCTTTCTGTCATTTCCAGCGAGAGACATTCAGGTCCCAGCCACATGTGGCCATCAGTGAAGTGGTGCTATCCGGCGTTACACGGTTAGTCATCGTTACACCGGGTGTACGCGATCCCGTTCAAACGTGTAACCCCTGGGAGACCCAATGAATTCGGGCGTTTGGCGGAGGTCGTTACACGGGTTACACGCGTTACATGGATTTTTTGGAGGAATTGAGAGTGTGCGCTCAGACCGCCTCGCCGAAATGTCCATGAATGACATTTCCTGCTGCCAACTGATCTAGGTAATCCGCGTACCACTGCATCATCTTTACCCGATGCTCGAAGTATTGAGCTTTATTGTAAATTCCTGAAATGCCCTCTTCCTTATGAGCTAGTTGAGCTTCGACGTGCTCCTTTGGCCAGCCGTGCTCCCTGAGCAGGGTGCTAGCAGTGTGGCGTGTGCCGTGACCCACAAGCCTCCCTTTGTAGCCGACCGTTGCAAACACTTTGTTGATAGTGTTTTCACTAATTGTTGGATTCTTCGCGCCGACTCCGGGGAATAACCATCGACTGCGCCCAGTGAGGCTGTGAAGCTCTTTCAAAGCTGATATCGCTTGCTTAGGTAATGGACATACGAAATCCCTGCGCATTTTCATTTTCGCGGCAGGTGTTGTCCAAATAGCTTTGTGAAGGTCGAACTCCTTCCATTCGGCTAAGCGGACCATACCCGGCCTAGACGCTGTCCAAAGACAGAGCCACGCTGCAGTTCGAGCCGTCAGCCTGCTTGGCGTGTTCTTGAGAGCGATTAAAAAGTCGCCTAACTCATGCTCCAATAAATGAGGGTGCTGCTGAGTTTTCGGTGCTTGGGCGGCAATGTCTCGAAGACGACTTCCAGGATCGTTCTCAGTCATGCCTAGGCCAATGGCTCGACCAAAAATCTGATTGATCCAAGTGCGGCATTTTTCCGCAACATTGTGAGCGTCTCTTGCTTCGATGGATGCTTGAAGTTCTGCGCAATCGGTACGAGTAATTTCGTCCAGTGGTTTGTCGCCGAGCGCAGGAAGAATGTCTTTATCGAGATATGTACGTATTTTGTTGAGGGTGGAGGGCGCTAGACCCTTCTCCTCCTTAGCCTTGAGCCAAGCATCGGCAGCTGCTCGAAAAGTGCGTGTCTTGGCTAAATCAATCGCAGCCTTAGCAGAGCGCTTCTGTTCAAGGGGATCTGCTCCACTGCTCACTACTTTACGTAGATCAGCAGCTTTGTCTCGTGCCAGCGCTCCACTTACTTCAGGGTAGCCCCCGAGCCCCATCCATGCCCAGTTGCCCGCCGGTCGTTTGTACCGAAGTTGCCAGGACTTCCCGCCATCAGGCTTTACCCTGAAGTAGAGGCCGTTTCCGTCCAACTCACGGTATTCCTTTGATTCCGGCTCCAGTCCCGCGAGTGTCGTGTCAGCGAGAGGGCGGCGCTTGATGTCTGCGCGCTTCATCCTTGTATCCCAAAGTTAGGTAATTTTCTCAGGATACAAGGAGGGATACAGGGATACAACGGATAGGGGGAGACAGGGGTAAACAGTTAGGCACAAAAAAACCGGCCAAGTGGCCGGTTTCTTTGGGTCTGAGAGACTGGTAGAGACTCTCAGATACTACTATGTGGTGCCCCGAGGGAGACTCGAACTCCCACTCCTTTCGAAAACGGATTTTGAATCCGCCGCGTCTACCAATTCCGCCATCAGGGCTCAATGGCGGCGAAGTATAGAGATGAGATTACCGTTGGTCAATCACGTTTCATGGTCTATTTTCGATATTTCCGCTAAACTTTCCGGCCCTGCTAGACGAACCCCATCATGCGTGTTGCTGACTTTACTTTCGAGCTCCCTGATTCGCTGATCGCACGCCATCCTTTGGCCGAGCGTCGCGGTAGTCGCCTGCTGACCCTTGATGGGCCGAGCGGCGCCCTCGCACACCGTCAATTCACTGATTTGCTTGAGCATTTGCGCCCGGGCGATTTGATGGTGTTCAACAATACCCGGGTGATTCCGGCGCGGCTGTTCGGGCAGAAAGCGTCCGGCGGCAAGCTGGAAATCCTCATCGAACGCGTGCTCGATGCGCACCGCGTGCTGGCCCATGTGCGTTCCAGCAAGTCGCCGAAGCCGGGTTCGAAGATCCTTATCGACGGTGGTGGCGAAGCCGAAATGCTCGCGCGTCACGATGCGCTGTTCGAGCTGGCCTTCGCTGAAGAAGTGTTGCCGTTGCTCGATCGCGTCGGGCACATGCCGTTGCCTCCTTATATAGACCGCCCGGATGAAGGCTCGGATCGCGAGCGTTATCAGACCGTGTACGCCGAGCGGTTGGGCGCGGTGGCGGCGCCGACGGCGGGCCTGCATTTCGATCAGTCGCTGATGGAAGCGATTGCCGCCAAAGGCGTCGAGACCACTTTCGTTACGCTGCACGTGGGTGCGGGGACGTTCCAGCCAGTGCGCGTCGAGAAGCTTGAAGATCACCACATGCACACCGAGTGGCTGGAAGTAGGCCAGGATGTGGTCGATGCAGTCGCGGCGTGCCGTGCCCGTGGCGGTCGCGTGATTGCGGTCGGCACCACCAGCGTGCGTTCGCTGGAGAGTGCGGCGCGCGATGGCGTGCTCAAGCCGTTCAGCGGCGACACCGATATCTTTATCTTCCCGGGCCGGCCATTCCATGTGGTCGATGCCCTGGTGACCAATTTCCATTTGCCGGAATCGACGCTGTTGATGCTGGTTTCGGCATTTGCCGGTTATCCCGAAACCATGGCCGCCTACAAGGCCGCCGTCGACAACGGATACCGCTTTTTCAGCTACGGTGATGCGATGTTCATCACCCGTAATCCCGCCCCTACTGCCCCTAAAGAAACCGGCCCAGAGGAAACAGAATGAGTCGCGAATGTCGCATGTCCTTTGAGCTCCTTGCCACCGATGGCAAGGCCCGTCGCGGTCGTCTGACCTTCCCGCGTGGCACCGTCGAGACCCCGGCGTTCATGCCGGTGGGCACTTACGGCACGGTCAAGGGCATGTTGCCGCGTGACATCGTCGCCACTGGCGCAGAAATCATTCTGGGCAATACCTTCCACCTGTGGCTGCGTCCTGGCACTCAGGTAATCAAGGAGCACGGCGACCTGCATGATTTCATGCAGTGGAAAGGCCCGATCCTCACTGACTCCGGTGGTTTCCAGGTGTTCAGCCTGGGCGCGATGCGCAAGATCAAGGAGGAGGGCGTGACCTTCGCCTCTCCGGTCGACGGCGCCAAAGTGTTCATGGGCCCGGAAGAATCGATGCAGGTGCAACGCGATCTCGGCTCCGACATCGTGATGATCTTCGACGAATGCACGCCGTACCCGGCTGACGAAGACGTCGCGCGGATCTCCATGGAATTGTCGCTGCGCTGGGCTCAACGTTCGAAAAATGCCCACGGTGAAAACACTGCGGCGTTGTTCGGTATCGTTCAGGGCGGCATGCACCAGAACCTGCGGATGCGCTCGCTCGAAGGCCTCGACAAGATCGGCTTCGATGGCCTGGCTATTGGCGGCTTGTCGGTGGGCGAGCCGAAGCACGAGATGATCAAAGTGCTGGATTATCTGCCGGGCATGATGCCGGCTGACAAACCTCGTTACCTTATGGGCGTTGGCAAACCGGAAGATCTGGTTGAGGGTGTGCGCCGCGGTGTGGACATGTTCGATTGCGTGATGCCAACCCGTAATGCCCGCAATGGGCATCTGTTCATTGATACAGGCGTGCTGAAGATCCGTAACGCGTTCCATCGCCATGATGAATCGCCGCTGGATCCGACCTGCGATTGCTATACCTGCCAGAACTTCTCGCGCGCTTATCTGCATCACCTGGACAAGTGCGGCGAAATGCTCGGCAGCATGCTCAATACCATCCATAACTTGCGCCATTATCAGGTGCTGATGGCTGGTTTGCGCGAGGCTATTCAACAGGGTACATTGGCCGCCTTTGTCGATGCCTTCTACGCCAAACGCGGGCTCCCCGTTCCGCCTTTGGACTGAGTTTTCTGACCCCAAGATTCAACATTTGCAACTGGAGTGCTAAATGAGCTTTTTTATCTCTAACGCCATGGCTGACGCGGCTGCACCGGCTGCTGCAGGCCCAATGGGCGGCGGCTTCGAGTGGATTTTCCTGGTCGGCTTCCTGGTCATCTTCTACCTGATGATCTGGCGTCCACAGGCCAAGCGCGCCAAAGAGCAGAAGAACCTGCTGAGCAGCCTTGCGAAGGGCGACGAAGTTGTGACCACTGGCGGCATCGCCGGCAAGATCACCAAAGTGGCCGATGACTTCGTGGTTCTGGAAGTTTCCGACACCGTGGAAATGAAGTTCCAGAAAGGCGCCATCGCCGCCACGCTGCCAAAAGGCACGCTGAAAGCGATCTAAGAGCAACAACTTCTACTCAATCGACGGGGCGCGCAAGGCGCCCCGCGTCATAACGGGCGGCGTGATGCTGAACAAATATCCTCTGTGGAAATACATTCTGATCCTGGCGGTGCTGGCGATCGGTCTGATTTATTCCGCTCCGAATCTATACCCCGATGACCCGGCCATTCAGATCAGCGGCGCCAGCACGGCTCTGCAGGTCAATCAGGCTGATCTTGATCGCGTAAGCACCGCGCTCAAAGAGTCCGGGATCAATGTCAAGGCAGCCACTCTGGCGTCTGGCGGCAAGGGCGGCCTGATCCGTCTGAGCAAGGCTGAAGATCAGCTGCCGGCCAAAGACGTGGTGCGCAAGGCGTTGGGTGATGACTACGTCGTCGCGCTGAACCTGGCACAGACCACCCCGCAATGGCTGCGCAATCTGGGCGCGCACCCGATGAAGCTGGGTCTGGACTTGTCCGGTGGTGTGCACTTCCTGCTGGAAGTGGACATGGACAAAGCCCTCGATGCACGCCTGAAAGTCTACGAAGGCGACGTCAAGAGCCTGCTGCGCAAAGAGAAGCTGCGCTATCGCAGCCTGCCGCAACTCAATGGCGCCATTCAGTTGGGCTTCAGCGATGCTGACTCCCGCGAACAGGCCCGTGCGCTGATCCGCAAGAACTTCAACGATTTCGACATTGTTCCGGCCGACCTCAACGGTCAACCGGTGCTGCGTCTGGCGATGACCCCGGCCAAGCTGGCGGAAATCCGTGAATACTCCATCAAGCAGAACTTGACCACGGTACGTAACCGCGTCAACGAGCTGGGTGTTGCCGAACCGATCGTTCAGCGTCAAGGCGCCAACCGCATTGTGGTTGAGCTGCCAGGCGTGCAGGACACTGCCGAAGCCAAGCGTATTCTCGGCAAGACGGCCAACCTTGAGTTCCGTTTGGCCGCAGAGCCGGGTGCTTCGAAAGCCACCTCCGAGACTTTCGAGTTCCGTGAAGGCAATCGTCCTCCTGCGCAGATCGAACGTGGTCTGATCATCACCGGTGACCAGGTCACCGACGCCAAGGCCGGTTTCGGCGAGCACGGCACGCCTGAAGTGAACATCCGTCTGGATGGTCACGGTGGCGAGCTGATGAGCCGCGCGACCCGTTCGAACGTTGGTCGCAGCATGGCGGTGATCTTCATCGAGCAGCGTCCGATCACCACTTACACCAAGCAAGTGGTCGACGGCGTCGAGAAAGATGTAGCGGTTCAGACGTTCAAAGAAGAGAAGCGAATCATCAGTCTGGCGACCATCCAGTCGCCGCTGGGTGCTCAGTTCCGCATCACCGGCCTGAACGGCCAGGGCGAATCGTCCGAGCTGGCGCTGCTGCTGCGTGCCGGTGGTCTGGCTGCCCCGATGTACTTCGCTGAAGAGCGCACAATCGGCCCGAGCCTGGGTGCTGACAACATCACCAAAGGTATCGACGCGTCGCTGTGGGGCATGCTGTTCGTGTCGCTGTTCATCATCGCCATCTACCGCTTCTTCGGCGTCATCGCCACCGTCGCACTGGCTGTGAACATGGTGCTGCTGCTGGCCTTGATGTCGCTGCTGGGGGCAACACTGACCCTGCCGGGTATCGCCGGTATCGTGTTGACGATGGGTATGGCGGTCGACGCCAACGTGCTGATCTTCTCGCGGATCCGCGAAGAGATCGCCGCCGGCATGACCGTGCAGCGTGCAATCAACGAAGGCTTCGGCCGGGCATTCACCGCGATTCTCGACGCCAACCTGACTACCTTGTTGGTCGGCGGGATTCTCTTTGCCATGGGCACCGGCCCGGTCAAAGGTTTCGCAGTGACCATGTCCCTCGGGATCTTTACCTCGATGTTCACGGCCATCATGGTGACCCGCGCAATGGTCAACCTGATCTTTGGCGGACGTGACTTCAAGAAGTTGTGGATTTAAGGGGCTGCCATGTTACGTACAATCAACTTCATGGGCGTTCGCAACGTTGCGTTCGGCGTCACAGTGTTACTTACGGTCATTGCCTTGGTCAGCGTCGCGACCAAGGGTTTGAACTGGGGTCTGGACTTCACCGGCGGTACGCTCATTGAGCTGACCTACGAGCGTCCGGCCGATGTCACCAAGGTGCGTGAAGAGCTGGTGACTTCGGGTTACCACGAAGCCATCGTGCAGAGCTTCGGTGCAACCACCGATTTGCTGGTGCGCATGCCGGGTGAAGACCCGCAGCTGGGCCATCAGGTCGCGGAAGCGCTGCAGAAACTCGGCGGTGACAATCCGGCGACGGTCAAGCGTGTCGAGTTCGTCGGCCCGCAGGTCGGTGAAGAACTGCGCGACCAGGGCGGCCTCGGCATGCTGCTGGCGCTCGGCGGCATCCTGATCTACCTGGCTTTCCGCTTTCAGTGGAAGTTCGCGGTCGGCGCCATCGTTTCGCTGGTTCACGACGTGATCGTGACCGTGGGTATCCTGTCGTACTTCCAGATCACTTTCGATCTGACCGTACTGGCGGCGGTGCTGGCGATCATCGGCTACTCGCTGAATGACACCATCGTGGTATTCGACCGGGTTCGTGAGAACTTCCGTGTGCTGCGCAAGGCAACGCTGATCGAGAACATCAACATCTCGACCACGCAGACCCTGCTGCGCACCATGGCGACGTCGATCTCCACCTTGCTGGCGATCGCGGCACTGCTGTTCTTCGGCGGCGACAACCTGTTCGGCTTCTCGATCGCGCTGTTCATCGGTGTACTGGCGGGTACTTACTCGTCGATCTACATCGCTAACGTGGTGCTGATCTGGCTGAACCTGACCACCGAGGACTTGATTCCTCCGGCCAACACCGAGAAGGAAGTCGACGACCGTCCATAACGGCCATCGCTTTCCCGGCTGTCAGCCCAAGAAAGGCGCGAGTTGAACTCGCGCCTTTTTTTATGCTCCAAGGCTGGGAGAAGCGCGGGCCCGTCCCGCATGTGATGGTCAGGAGGTTCATGTGAACAAGTCGTTGCTGGTTGGTGCGGTATTGGGTGCTGTCGGTGTGACTGCCGGGGGTGCTGTTGCCACCTACAGCCTGGTTAAAAGCGGCCCTGAGTATGCGCAAGTGTTGGCCGTTGAGCCGGTTAAAACACAGATCAAGACGCCACGTGAAGTGTGCAAGGATGTAGCGGTGACCCGCCAGGCGCCGGTGAAGGATCAACACCAGATCCTCGGCACCGCCATCGGCGCGGTAGCCGGTGGTTTGCTGGGTAACCAGGTGGGTGGCGGCACCGGCAAGAAGATCGCCACGGTGGCTGGCGCAGTCGGCGGCGGTTACGCCGGTAACAAGGTGCAGGAAGGTATGCAGAATCGCGACACCTACACCACGACCCAGACTCGCTGTAACACCGTGAATGACATCAGCGACAAGGTCGTTGGTTACGACGTGCGTTACTCGCTCGATGGCAAGGAAGGCAAAGTTCGGATGGATCGCGATCCGGGCAACCAGATTCCGGTCGACAAGGAAGGCAAGCTGATTCTGTCGCAGAATGAGCCGGGTCAGTAAAGACCGACTGTTTTAACAAGAAGCACCCTGCGGGGTGCTTTTTTTGTGCCCGCATTTTGGTCGCGCTTTGGATCTCTGTGGGCTCGAGCCTGTTCGTGAATACATTCTGTCTTTCAACCTTGATGCCGCCTGGCACGCAGCATTCGCGAGCAGGCTCGCTCCCACATGGATATTTGGGTTATCTGAGGGGCGAATTCCAGGCATAAAAAAAGCACCCAGAAGGGTGCTTTTTGCGTTTCGCGTAAAGCTTAGCGCTTCAGCGAAGCCGGCAGGTGCGGCTGGATCGCCGTCAGAACTGCCTTGAAGCATTTGGTGTTGCCGGCAACGATGTGGCCTTTTTCAAGGAAGTCGTGACCACCGGTGAAATCGCTCACCAGGCCGCCGGCTTCTTGAATCAGCAGGGCGCCTGCAGCCATGTCCCACTCGGACAGACCCGACTCCCAGAACGCATCGAAACGACCGGCAGCGACATAAGCCAGGTCCAGGCTAGCGGAACCGGCGCGGCGGATGCCGGCAGTCTGGCCAACCAGAGCGCGGAACATGCCCAGGTAGTTGTCGAGATTGTCCATCTGGTCGTCACGGAACGGGAAGCCGGTGCCCAGCAGAGCGCCGTCGAGGCTGGTGCGACCGCTGACGCGCAGACGACGACCGTTCAGTTGAGCACCGCGACCACGACTGGCGGTGAATTCTTCCTGGCGAACCGGGTCCAGAACCACTGCGTGTTCCAGGCGGCCACGGTACTTACAGGCAATGCTGACAGCGAAGTGAGGAATGCCGCGCAGGAAGTTGGTGGTGCCGTCCAGTGGATCGATGATCCACAGGTATTCTTCGCCTTCGATGCCGGTGCCGGCGTGCAGGCCAGTCTCTTCACCCTGGATCGAGTGATTCGGGTAAGCCTTGCGCAGGGCATCGATGATTTTCTGTTCAGCGGCGCGATCGACCTCGGATACATAATCCTTGGCGTCTTTTTCGTCGACCTTGATGGTATCCAGGCGCTCGATGGAGCGGAAGATCAGTTCACTGGCGCTGCGGGCGGCGCGCAGCGCGATATTCAGCATGGGCTGCATGGATGTGTCACCTAAGGTTGTTAAAGAAAGCCGCGCATTCTATCAGAACTTTTCTTCAGGTGAAGGTCGCTGTTCGCTTTCGTAGCTTAACGGTAGGCTGTTCTGTAAGATTTGCACCCCTTTCCTGTGTCCGAGAGCGCCTCCCTTGCTGCAGAACATTCGTGTCGTCCTGGTCAATACCAGCCACCCCGGCAACATCGGCGGGGCCGCGCGCGCCATGAAAAACATGGGTCTGTCGCGATTGGTGCTGGTCGAACCGCGCCTGTTTCCGCACCACGAGGCCGATGCTCGCGCCTCCGGTGCCGGTGACATCCTGGAAAATGCACAAGTCGTCGCCACTCTTGAAGACGCTTTGATCGGCTGCAATCTGGTGCTCGGCACCAGCGCCCGCGACCGCCGTATCCCTTGGCCCCTGCTGGATCCGCGCGAATGCGGTACCAAAGTGGTCGAGGAAGCCGGGCAGGGCGCCGAGATTGCGCTGGTGTTCGGCCGTGAAGATTCCGGCCTGACCAATGAAGAGCTGCAGCGATGTCACTTCCACGTGCACATCCCCTCCGATCCGGAGTTCAGCTCGCTGAATCTCGGCGCGGCGGTGCAGGTGTTGAGTTACGAAGTGCGCATGGCCTGGTTGGCCGCACAAGGTCAGCCGAGCAAGATCGAGAAAGAAGAAGTGGCCTCGGTGAAAAGCGCCGAGCTGGCGACCATGGATGAGCTGGAGCGATTCTATGAGCATCTGGAGCAGACGCTGGTCGCCATCGAATTCCTCGATCCGGAAAAACCACGGCACTTGATGGCGCGCCTGCGCCGGTTGTACGGACGCAGCTCGGTCAGCCGGGCGGAAATGAATATTTTGCGTGGCATCCTCACGGAAACCCAAAAAGCGGCCCGTGGTGAGCTTCTAAAGCGGAAGGACTAAAAGATGTTTGAGCGTTTGCGAGAAGATATACAGAGCGTATTTCATCGAGACCCGGCGGCGCGTAACGCTTTTGAAGTCCTGACCTGCTACCCCGGCATGCATGCGATCTGGATCCATCGATTGGCTGGCATGCTGTGGCGTAACGAACTGAAATGGCTGGCGCGGCTGGTGTCGAACTTCGGTCGCTGGCTGACCGGGATCGAGATTCATCCGGGGGCCAAGGTCGGTCGACGCTTCTTTATCGATCACGGCATGGGCATCGTCATCGGTGAGACTGCCGAAATCGGCGACGACGTGACCATTTATCAGGGTGTAACCCTAGGCGGCACCAGCTGGAACAAAGGCAAGCGCCACCCGACGCTGGGTGACGGTGTTGTTGTGGGCGCGGGCGCCAAGGTGCTCGGCCCGTTCACGGTCGGCGCCGGTGCCAAAGTCGGCTCCAACGCCGTGGTCACCAAAGAAGTGCCGCCGGGCGCCACTGTTGTAGGCATTCCGGGGCGCATCATCGTTAAGTCTGATGAAGAGCAGGACGCCAAGCGCAAGGCGATGGCCGAGAAGATCGGTTTCGATGCCTACGGTGTCAGCGAAGACATGCCCGACCCGGTGGCGCGCGCCATCGGTCAGTTGCTCGATCACCTGCAAGCGGTGGACGGGCGTCTGGAGGGGATGTGCGGAGCGCTGAAGGATCTGGGCAGCAATTACTGTGCGAAAGATCTGCCTGAGCTGCGTGAAGAAGACTTCGCTTGCGTGAAGGACAAGGATCAGAGCCAGGCCAGTTAAACCGCGGCGCTTTCTTCCCGAGCAGGCTCGCTCTCACACAGGATTGCATTCCAATGTGGGAGCGAGCCTGCTCGCGAAGAACGATAGCGCGGTTCCGCTGGCTGCATGCCGCCAGGCTTTGCTATGATACGCGCGCTCTTTTGCGGGTAATCCTGACTAAAGTACTAGGTCTTAAAGTTGACTTAAATACTCGGGAATTGCATACTCGCCCCATTCTGAACTCCGTGGTAACTGTCCATGCGACTGACTACAAAAGGCCGATACGCCGTGACCGCCATGCTTGACCTGGCGTTACACGCGCAGCACGGGCCCGTGTCCCTGGCCGATATCTCCGAGCGCCAAGGCATTTCCCTGTCCTACCTCGAACAGCTGTTCGCCAAGCTGCGCCGCAGCAACCTGGTTTCCAGTGTTCGCGGCCCGGGTGGTGGCTACCAACTGTCCCGCGACATGCAGGGCATCCAGGTCGCCCAGGTGATCGATGCGGTTAACGAATCGGTTGATGCCACCAAGTGCCAGGGCCAGGGCGATTGCCATTCCGGCGACACGTGCCTGACCCATCATCTGTGGTGTGATTTGAGCCTGCAGATTCACGAATTTCTAAGTGGTATCAGCTTGGCTGATCTTGTGACTCGCCGTGAGGTGCAAGAAGTAGCCCAGCGTCAGGACCAGCGCCGTTGCAACAGCAAGGCGCCACGCCTGGACAAGATTGAAGCGTCCGCCGTCGAATGACAGCCGAAGAGCTAGCGGTACGCCAGCCCTGATTTAGGAGATAGTCCATGAAATTGCCGATTTACCTTGATTACTCTGCGACCACCCCGGTCGATCCGCGCGTTGCGCAAAAAATGAGTGAATGCCTGCTGGTCGACGGAAACTTCGGTAACCCGGCGTCCCGTTCCCACGTGTTCGGCTGGAAAGCTGAAGAGTCCGTCGAAAACGCCCGTCGTCAGGTGGCCGATCTGGTCAATGCCGACCCGCGCGAAATCGTCTGGACCTCCGGTGCCACTGAGTCCGACAACCTGGCAATCAAGGGTGCGGCGCATTTCTATGGCTCCAAGGGCAAGCACCTGATCACCTCGAAGATTGAGCACAAGGCTGTCCTCGACACCATGCGCCAACTGGAGCGTGAAGGTTTCGAAGTGACTTACCTCGAGCCGACCGAAGATGGCCTGATCACTCCGGCCATGATTGAAGCTGCATTGCGCGAAGACACCATCCTGGTCTCCGTGATGCACGTGAACAATGAAATCGGCACCGTCAACGACATCGCCGCGATCGGCGAAATGCTCCGCGCCAAGGGCATTCTGTTCCACGTTGACGCCGCTCAGTCCACTGGCAAGGTCGAAATCGACCTGCAGAAGCTGAAAGTCGACATGATGTCGTTCTCCGCCCACAAGACCTACGGCCCTAAAGGCATCGGCGCGCTGTACGTCAGCCGCAAGCCGCGTGTGCGCATCGAAGCGACCATGCACGGCGGCGGTCACGAGCGTGGCATGCGTTCCGGTACTCTGGCGACCCACCAGATCGTCGGCATGGGTGAAGCGTTCCGCGTTGCCAAAGAAGACATGGCTGCTGAAAACGTCCGCATCAAAGCCTTGAGCGACCGTTTCTACAAGCAGGTCGAGCATCTCGAAGAGCTGTACGTCAACGGCAGCCTGACCGCCCGCGTTCCGCACAACCTGAACCTGAGCTTCAACTACGTTGAAGGCGAGTCGCTGATCATGGCGCTTAAGGATCTGGCGGTATCGTCCGGTTCGGCGTGCACCTCGGCGTCGCTGGAGCCTTCGTACGTACTGCGCGCCTTGGGCCGCAACGACGAACTGGCGCACAGCTCGATCCGCTTCACCTTCGGCCGTTTCACCACCGAAGAAGAAATCGACTACGCCGCGCAGAAAGTCTGCGAGGCCGTTACCAAGCTGCGCGCTTTGTCGCCGCTGTGGGACATGTACAAAGACGGCGTCGATATCTCGAAAATCGAGTGGGCGGCACACTAAATATAGAAGCCGCCGGATACAGATCCTGTAGCGACGCGGCGGTTAACGCAGCGCAGTTGCAGGGTCTCAAGAGCGGCCCTGATGAGTGAGGATTAAGAATCATGGCTTACAGCGAAAAGGTCATCGACCACTACGAAAACCCGCGCAACGTCGGCAAGATGAACGCGGAAGATCCTGACGTCGGCACCGGCATGGTCGGCGCTCCGGCGTGCGGCGACGTGATGCGTTTGCAAATCAAGGTCAACGACGCTGGCATCATCGAAGATGCCAAGTTCAAGACCTACGGCTGCGGTTCGGCTATCGCTTCCAGCTCCCTCGCCACCGAGTGGATGAAGGGCAAGACCCTGGACGAAGCAGAAACCATCAAGAACACTCAGCTGGCCGAAGAATTGGCCCTGCCGCCAGTGAAAATTCACTGCTCGGTACTGGCTGAAGACGCTATCAAAGCGGCTGTTCGCGATTACAAGCAGAAGAAAGGCTTGATCTGACTTTCTGGATTTGGCGACGAGTAAGGAGTCACCGATGGCTATCAGCATGACAGAAGCGGCTGCTCGACACGTGCGGCGCTCCCTCGACGGGCGCGGCAAAGGTGAAGGGATTCGTCTGGGTGTTCGCACCACAGGCTGTTCCGGCCTTGCCTACGTGCTGGAGTTTGTCGACGAGGTGGTTGCAGAGGATCAGGTGTTCGAAAGTCACGGCGAAAAAGTGATCATCGACCCGAAAAGCCTCGCCTACCTGGACGGCACCGAGCTCGATTTCGTCAAGGAAGGGTTGAACGAAGGCTTCAAGTTCAACAACCCCAACGTACGCGGTGAGTGTGGCTGCGGCGAAAGCTTCAACATCTGAGGCTTGTCGTGGGTATTCCTTGTCATTTCGCTTTATTCGAGCTGCAACCGGGTTTCCGTCTGGATCTCGAGCAGTTGGCCACGCGCTATCGTGAGTTGGCGCGCGGCGTTCATCCTGATCGCTTTGCCGACGCTTCCGAGCGTGAGCAGCGGTCGGCACTCGAGCAGTCTGCACGGCTCAACGACGCCTATCAGACGCTCAAGAGTCCGGCCCAGCGCGCACGCTACCTGCTGACCATCAGCGGGCATGAAGTGCCGATGGAAGTCACTGTCCATGATCCCGAGTTTCTTCTGCAGCAGATGCAATGGCGCGAAGAGCTCGAAGACCTTCAGGACAGTGCCGATCTGGACGGCGTCGCGGTGTTCAAGCGGCGCTTGAAAGTGGCTCAGGAAGAACTCAATGAAAGCTTCGCAGCCTGTTGGGATGATGCGGCGCAACGCGAACAGGCCGAACGCCTGATGCGGCGCATGCAGTTCCTCGACAAGCTCACCTACGAAGTGCGCCAGTTAGAAGAGCGCCTCGACGATTAACCCAGTGCCGCTCCGGTCGCACGCCTGATATACAGATAAGTCCTGATCACGATGGCCCTACTGCAGATCGCCGAACCCGGCCAAAGTCCTCAACCGCACCAGCGTCGTCTGGCTGTGGGGATCGACTTGGGCACTACCAATTCGCTGGTCGCTGCGTTGCGCAGTGGTCTTTCCGAACCGTTGGCCGACGCAAGCGGGCAGGTCATCCTGCCGTCCGCTGTGCGTTATCACGCCGATCACGTCGAAGTCGGCGAGTCGGCCAAGCTGGCCGCCGCTTCCGATCCTTTGAACACCGTGCTGTCGGTCAAGCGCTTGATGGGTCGTGGTCTGTCCGACGTCAAGCAATTGGGCGAGCAACTGCCATACCGCTTTGTCGGTGGCGAATCGCACATGCCGTTCATCGACACCGTGCAAGGCCCGAAAAGCCCGGTTGAAGTCTCCGCCGATATCCTCAAGGTTTTGCGTCAGCGCGCTGAAGCGACCTTGGGTGGCGAACTGGTAGGCGCGGTGATCACCGTTCCTGCTTACTTCGATGATGCTCAGCGCCAAGCCACCAAGGACGCGGCGAAACTCGCCGGTCTGAACGTGCTGCGTCTGCTCAATGAACCGACTGCGGCCGCTGTGGCCTACGGTCTGGATCAACACGCTGAAGGCCTGGTCGCGATTTATGACCTGGGCGGCGGTACTTTCGATATTTCCATTCTGCGTCTGACTGGCGGTGTTTTCGAAGTCTTGGCCACTGGCGGCGACAGCGCGCTGGGCGGCGACGATTTTGATCACGCGATTGCCGGCTGGATCATCGAGAGCGCGGGCCTGTCCGCCGATCTCGATCCGGGCGCTCAACGCAATCTGCTGCAAACCGCTTGCGCGGCCAAAGAAGCGCTGACCGATGCGGCTAGCGTTGAAGTGGTCTATGGCAACTGGAAAGCGCCGCTGACCCGCGAAGCTTTTGACGCGCTGATCGAGCCAATGGTCGCGCGCAGCCTCAAAGCCTGCCGTCGCGCCGTTCGCGACTCCGGCATCGAGCTGGACGACGTACACGCGGTGGTCATGGTCGGCGGTTCGACCCGCGTTCCGCGTGTTCGCGAAGCCGTTGCCGAAGCCTTTGGTCGTCAGCCGCTGACTGAAATCGATCCGGATCAAGTGGTGGCCATCGGTGCCGCGATCCAGGCCGATACCCTGGCTGGCAACAAGCGCGATGGCGGTGAACTGCTGCTGCTCGACGTGATCCCGCTGTCTCTGGGGCTGGAAACCATGGGCGGCCTGATGGAGAAGGTGATTCCGCGCAACACCACCATCCCCGTCGCGCGCGCTCAGGATTTCACCACTTATAAAGACGGCCAGTCGGCCATGGCGATCCACGTGCTGCAAGGTGAGCGCGAGCTGATCAGTGACTGCCGCTCGCTGGCGCGCTTCGAATTGCGTGGCATTCCAGCGATGGTGGCCGGCGCAGCGAAAATTCGCGTGACCTTCCAGGTCGATGCCGACGGTCTGCTCAGCGTTGCCGCCCGTGAGTTGGGTTCGGGCGTTGAGGCGAGCATCCAGGTCAAACCGTCCTACGGTCTGACCGACGGCGAAATCGCCAAAATGCTCAAGGATTCGTTCCAGCACGCCAATGACGACAAAGTCGCCCGCGTTCTGCGCGAGCAGCAAGTCGATGCCCAGCGCCTGATCGAAGCGGTGCAGGGCGCCCTGGAGGTTGATGGCGAGCGTTTGCTCGACGCCGAAGAGCGCATGGTCATCGACCTGCAGTTGCAGGAACTGGCTGAACTGATGAAAGGTACCGATGGTTACGCCATCGAGCAGCAGACCAAGCGTCTGTCGCAAGTGACCGATGCTTTTGCTGCCCGCCGCATGGATCTGACGGTCAAAGCCGCTCTGTCGGGGCGCAATCTGAATGAAATCGAGGATATCTGATGCCGCAGGTCATTTTTCTGCCCCACGAGAAGTTCTGCCCTGAAGGCATGGTGGTCGAGGCTGCGCCCGGCACATCGATTCTCGAACTGGCCCACGAACACCACATCGAGATGGAAAGCGCCTGCGGCGGCGTCTGCGCTTGCACCACCTGCCATTGCATCATCCGCGAGGGTTTCGACTCGATGGAAGAGGCTGACGAGCTGGAAGAAGACTTCCTCGATCGCGCCTGGGGTCTTGAAGCGCAATCGCGTCTGGCTTGCCAGGCTATCGTTGGTGAAGAAGACATCACCGTCGAAATTCCGAAATATTCGCTTAACCATGCGGCTGAAGCGCCGCACTGACTGGTAAGACTGTCATGAGCTACGGTTGGAATGATGTTCAACGTATTGCAGAAGAACTGGCCGAGGCCCATGCCGGCGTCGATCCATATTCTGTAGGTTTTGTCCGTTTGCAGCAGATGATCCTTGATCTGCCTGACTTCGATGGCACTTCTGGCCGTGTCGGCGAGAAGGTGCTGGAAGCGGTTCAGGAGCTCTGGGCCAAAGAATTGGACTGATCGTCTCGCAGGTTAGGCAATACCCAAGAACCCGCGTATAATTCGCGGGTTTAATTTTTCGCAAATTACCGTTTCTGGAGTTACACCATGGCTGTTCAACGCACTTTCTCCATCATCAAGCCTGACGCTGTTGCAAAAAACGTCATCGGCGAAATCACCACTCGTTTCGAAAAAGCCGGCCTGCGCGTTGTAGCTTCGAAACTGAAGCAACTGTCCAAAGCTGAAGCTGAAGGCTTCTACGCTGAGCACAGCGCTCGTGGTTTCTTCGGCGACCTGGTTGCTTTCATGATCTCCGGTCCTGTTGTTGTTCAGGTTCTGGAAGGCGAAAACGCTATCGCTCTGAACCGTGAGCTGATGGGCGCTACCAACCCTAAAGAAGCTGCTGCCGGTACCATCCGCGCTGACTTCGCTGATTCCATCGACGCCAACGCTGTTCACGGTTCGGACTCCGAAGCCGCAGCTGCTCGTGAAATCTCGTACTTCTTCGCAGCTACTGAAGTAACCACTCGCTAAGCATTGGCTTAAGAGTGAAGGTGAATCCATGACTACATCGACTGTAAAAACCAACCTGCTGGGTCTGACTCAACAGGAAATGGAAAAATTCTTCGACTCAATCGGGGAGAAGCGTTTCCGTGCCGGTCAGGTAATGAAATGGATTCACCACTTTGGCGTCGATGATTTCGACGCCATGACGAACGTCAGCAAGGCCTTGCGCGACAAGCTCAAGGCGATTGCTGAGGTCCGTGGTCCGGAAGTGGTCAGCGAGGACATCTCCAGCGACGGCACCCGTAAGTGGGTGGTGCGCGTGGCGTCCGGCAGCTGCGTCGAGACCGTTTACATTCCCCAGGGCAAACGCGGCACTCTGTGCGTTTCGTCCCAGGCAGGCTGTGCCCTGGATTGCAGTTTCTGCTCCACCGGCAAGCAAGGCTTCAATAGCAACCTCACCGCCGCCGAAGTCATCGGTCAGGTGTGGATTGCCAACAAATCTTTCGGCAGTGTCCCGGCAACCGTCGACCGTGCCATCACCAACGTGGTGATGATGGGCATGGGTGAGCCGCTGCTGAACTTCGACAACGTCGTCGCTGCCATGCATCTGATGATGGATGACCTCGGCTACGGGATCTCCAAGCGCCGCGTGACCCTGTCCACTTCGGGCGTGGTGCCGATGATCGATGAGCTGGCCAAGCACATCGACGTGTCCCTGGCGTTGTCCCTGCACGCACCCAATGACGCATTGCGTAACCAATTGGTGCCGATCAACAAGAAATATCCGCTTAAGATGCTGCTCGAGTCGTGCCAGCGCTACATGTCCGCCCTTGGCGAGAAACGTGTGCTGACCATCGAGTACACCTTGCTCAAGGACATCAATGACAAGGTTGAGCACGCCGTTGAGATGGTCGAGCTGCTGAAGAACATTCCGTGCAAGATCAACCTGATTCCGTTCAACCCGTTCCCGCACTCCGGGTACGAGCGTCCGAGCAACAACGCGATCCGTCGTTTCCAGGATCAGTTGCATCAGGCCGGTTTCAACGTCACTGTCCGCACCACCCGTGGTGAAGACATCGACGCCGCATGTGGTCAATTGGTAGGGCAGGTGCTGGATCGCACCCGTCGCAGCGAACGTTATATCGCAGTGCGCGAGTTGAGCGCCGACAGCGATCTGGCACAGAACGCCGCGAACACTAACTAAGAGAGGATCTCTATGTCCCTGCGCTTTGCGCTGCTGTTGCTGTTGGCCAGCCTGTGTGCTGGTTGTGTCCTGTCGGGTGACTACAACCCGATGAAGACCAGCAAGGGCCGCGATGAAGCGCGGGCTGCGTACGTGCAGTTGGGGCTGGGATACTTGCAGCAAGGCATGACCGAGCGGGCCAAGGTGCCGCTGAAGAAAGCGCTGGATCTCGACGATTCGGACCCTGACGCCAATGCTGCGCTAGGCCTGGTGTTTCAGGCAGAAATGGAGCCGAAACTGGCTGACGAGCATTTCCGCAAGGCTTTGTCCTCGCGGCCCGCCGATGCCCGTATCCTCAATAACTACGGCAGTTTTCTCTACGAAGAACAGCGTTATAAAGAAGCCTACGAGCGTTTTGAACAGGCCGCCGCCGATACCCTGTATCCTGAGCGCTCGCGTGTGTTCGAGAACCTCGGCATGACCGCTTCCAAGCTTGGCGAGCGTGATCTGGCGCAGCAGCAGCTGGAAAAGGCACTGCGTTTGAACCGCCAACAACCACGCGCGTTGCTGGAAATGGCTGAGTTGTCCTTCGAAGACAGGCATTATGTGCCCGCGCGTGACTATTACGAACGTTTCAGCCTGCTGACCGAACAAAATGCACGTAGTCTATTGCTCGGCGTTCGGCTGGCAAAAGTGTTTGAAGATCGCGACAAGGCCGCCAGTTATGGCCTGCAATTAAAACGACTCTATCCCGGTACGCCGGAATATCAGCAATACCTGTCGGAGCAATGATGAAAGCGGCGCATCCCGAAGTTGTAGCAGCGAATCGCGTTAACCCCGGTGAGACCCTGCGCCAGGCCCGCGAAAGCAATGGCTGGTCGCTGGCCGAAGTGGCCCTCAAGCTCAACCTCACCGTGACCTCCCTGAGCAATCTTGAAGCCGGCGCTTTCGACAAGCTGCCGGGGCATACCTTCGCTCGCGGTTACATTCGCGCTTATGCCAAATTGCTCGGCATGGATCAGACCGTTCTGGTTCAGCAATTCGACCAGTCCACCGGCACCGATTCCCAGGGCAGCAACGTTCACGCTCTCGGCCGTATCGAAGAGCCTGTGCGGGTTTCCCACACCATTTTGCGTATTGTCAGCCTGCTGTTGCTGATCGCGGTCATCGGCGGCGGTTTCGTCTGGTGGCAGGATCAGACCTCGCTGCGCACCAAGGACCTGACGTCGCTGGCACCTGAACACGTTGAAGTCGAAGGCGCTGACGGTACGACCCAGATCCACCCGATCGACGAGCCGGAAGATCAGGCTGTCGAGGAAAATCAGGCCGATACTTCAACGACGCTGGCATTGCCTCAGTCTGAAACCACGGCTGAATCCACCGGCGCAGAAGCGGCCACCACGCCGACCGGACCGGTTGCGCCGGCTGCAACGCCTACCGCCCCGGTTCATACGCCAGCGCCGGTTGTCGCTACCCCGGTGACCCCGGCACCAAACGTTCCGGCGACTCCAGCACCGACCACCACTGCGCCAGTAGCGGCTGCGACCGCTGCGCCAACCGCAGAAGCGGCTGCTCCGGTGGCTGGTGATGGTCAGGTACAACTGCAGTTCAGCGCCGATTGCTGGGCACAAGTGACCGATGGCCGTGGCAAAGTGATTTTCAGTGGTCTCAAGCATAAAGGCGACAGCGTCACCGTTTCCGGCAAGCCGCCGCTTAACGTGCGTCTGGGCGTAGCTCGCGCCGCACAGGTCAGCTACAACGGCCAACCGGTCGATATCGCTCCGTTCACCAGTGGCGAGACTGCTCGCCTGAAGTTGGGTCAATAAGTCATGCACGGCGAATCTCCAATCAAACGTCGCGTTTCGCGCAAGATCTGGGTCGGCAACGTACCGGTGGGCGGCGATGCGCCGATCGCGGTGCAGAGCATGACCAACAGCGACACCAATGACGTTGCCGCCACTGTTGCGCAAATCAATCGTCTGGAAGCCGCCGGCGTCGACATCGTTCGCGTTTCGGTACCGGACATGGACGCCGCCGAGGCGTTCGGCAAGATCAAACAACTGGTCAAGGTGCCGCTGGTTGCCGACATCCACTTCGACTACAAGATCGCTCTGCGCGTGGCCGAACTGGGCGTCGACTGCCTGCGTATCAACCCGGGCAACATCGGTCGCGAAGACCGTGTTCGTGCGGTGGTCGATGCAGCGCGTGATCGCGGCATTCCGATCCGCATCGGCGTCAACGCCGGTTCGCTGGAAAAAGACCTGCAAAAGAAATACGGCGAGCCGACGCCAGCCGCGTTGGTCGAGTCCGCCCTGCGTCACGTTGAACACCTGGAACGCCTGAATTTCCAGGACTTCAAGGTCAGCGTGAAGGCCTCCGACGTGTTCATGGCCGTCGAAGCCTATCGCTTGCTGGCGAAGGAAATCGTCCAGCCGCTGCACCTGGGCATCACCGAAGCCGGTGGATTGCGTTCGGGCACAGTGAAATCCGCCGTGGGCCTAGGTATGCTGCTCGCCGAGGGGATTGGCGATACCATTCGCATCTCGCTGGCGGCCGACCCGGTCGAGGAAGTGAAGGTCGGTTACGACATTCTCAAGTCTTTGCATCTGCGTTCCCGTGGCATCAACTTCATCGCCTGCCCGAGCTGCTCGCGGCAGAACTTTGATGTGGTTAAAACCATGAACGAGCTGGAAGGGCGCCTTGAAGACCTGCTGGTGCCGCTGGATGTCGCGGTGATCGGTTGTGTGGTCAACGGCCCCGGCGAAGCCAAGGAAGCCCATATCGGCTTGACCGGCGGCACGCCAAACCTGATCTACATCGACGGCAAGCCGGCGCAGAAACTGACGAATGACAATCTGGTGGACGAGCTCGAAAGGTTGATCCGCCAGAAAGCGGCCGAAAAGGTCGAAGCTGACGCTGCCGTTATCGCGCGCGGCTGAACCTGACTGAAGAGCCGAACGAATTTAAGGATTTAAAGTGAGCAAGTCATTGCAAGCCATTCGTGGCATGAACGACATCCTGCCCGAACAGACCCCGCTGTGGCGTTATTTCGAGGGCACTGTTGCGCGTCTGCTGGATAACTACGGTTACAAGCAGATCCGCATGCCGATCGTCGAGTTCACCGAGCTGTTCAAACGCTCGATCGGTGAAGTGACCGACATCGTCGAAAAAGAGATGTACACCTTCGAAGATCGCAACGGCGACTCCCTGACCCTGCGTCCGGAAGGCACCGCAGCGTGCGTGCGTGCTGTGCTTGAGCACGGCATCACCGGCGGTGGCCAGGTGCAGAAACTCTGGTACATCGGCCCGATGTTCCGCCACGAGCGTCCGCAGAAAGGCCGGTATCGCCAGTTCCACCAGATCGGTCTGGAGGTGTTCAACCTCGACGGTCCGGACATCGACGCCGAGCTGATCATCATGACCTGGCGCCTGTGGGGCGAGCTGGGCATCCGTGATGCAGTCAAACTCGAACTCAACAGCCTCGGCACCAGCGAGTCCCGTGGTCGCTACCGTGAAGCGCTGGTCGAGTACCTCTCGGCGCACCACGACAAGCTCGACGAAGACAGCCAGCGTCGCCTGAAAACCAATCCGCTGCGCGTGCTCGACACGAAAAATGCCGACACTCAAGCGGTACTGGTCGACGCGCCAAAAATGGCCGACTACCTCGACGACGAATCCCGTGCGCACTTCGAAGGTTTGAAATCGCGTCTGGATGCCGTGGGCATTCCTTATGTGCTTAACCCGAAACTGGTTCGCGGCCTCGATTACTACAGCAAAACCGTATTCGAATGGGTCACCGACAAGCTCGGCGCCCAGGGTACTGTTTGCGCGGGCGGCCGTTACGACGGTCTGGTCGAGCAGATGGGCGGCAAGCCAACCACTGGCGTCGGTTTCGCTATGGGCATCGAGCGTCTGGTGTTGATGCTCGAAACCCTGGAGCAGATCCCGGAAGAAATCTCCCGTCAGGTCGATGTCTACCTCTGCGCTTTCGGTGAAGAAGCCGAGCTGGCCGGTCTGGCCCTGGCTGAACGTGTTCGCGATCAACTTCCAAACCTGCGCCTGCAAGTCAATGCCGGCGCCGGCAGCTTCAAAAGCCAGTTCAAGAAGGCCGACAAGAGCGGTGCGCTGTACGCACTGATCCTCGGTGACGACGAAATGGCCCAGCAAGTGGTAGGTTTCAAACCCCTGCGTGGCCAGGGCGAACAACAAAGCATTGCCTGGGATGCGCTTGCCGCTCACCTGGCCACCTGCGTCGTGCAGGGTTGAAGCTGTCCAAACAGCCGATTTAGCGATTAAGGAGTATTGGGGTGTCGAGTACCGAAGACGAACAGTTGGCGGATTTGAAGGACTGGTGGACACGCAACGGCAAACCTCTGGTCACCGGCGGCCTGTTGGCGCTGGTCATCGTGTTCGGCTGGCAGGCTTATCACAAATATCAGAGCAACCAGTCGCAAGGCGCCTCGGTGCTCTATCAGCAATTGCTGGAAACCACGCTGACGCCTGACGGCAAGCCTGATGCTGCCCGCGTTGCGGATCTGGCCGGCAAGCTCAACAGCGAATTCGGCGGTTCTGCCTACGCGCAGTACGGCAGCCTGTTCGTGTCCAAAGTGGCCGTCGACAGCGGCAAGCTGGACGACGCCGCTACCGAGCTGAAAGCGATCGTCGACAAACCGGCCAACCCGGCGCTGGGCGAAATCGCCCGTCAGCGTCTGGCGCAGGTACTCGGCGCACAGAACAAGGCTGAAGATGCCCTGAAACTGCTCGACGGCGACGCCGACAAGGCGTTCCTGGCGACTCGCGAAGAACTCAAGGGCGACCTGCTGGTGCAGTTGGGTCGTACCGATGACGCGAACAAGGCGTATCAAAAAGCCAAGGCAGCACTGTCGGATGAAGCGGCGGTCGGTGGCCTTCAAATCAAGCTCGACGACCTGGCCAAAGGGGATGCGTGACGTGATCCGTTGGAAGCATGCAGCATTGCTGGCTCTGGCCCTTCTGGCCGCGGGTTGCAGCAGCAACAGCAAAAAAGAATTGCCACCGGCTGAACTGACCGACTTCAAAGAAGAAGTGGTTCTGCACAAGCAGTGGAGTCGTTCGATCGGTGACGGTCAGGGCGAAACCTACAACATGCTGGTGCCGGCGATCGACGGTGACACCATCTACGCCGCGGATGTGACCGGCGTGGTGATGGCCATGGATCGCGGTAATGGCGACGTGAAATGGAAGCAGGACCTTGATCTGCCTGTCTCCGGCGCTGTCGGCGTGGGTTACGGTCTGGTTCTGATCGGTACTTTGCGCGGTGAAGTGGTTGCTCTGGACACCAGCAATGGTGAAGAGAAGTGGCGTGCGCGCGTCAACAGCGAAGTCCTCGCGCCACCGGCCAACAACGGTGACGTGGTCGTGGTGCAGACTCAGGACGATCGTCTGATCGGTCTGGATGCATCGACCGGTACTCAGCGCTGGGTGTATGACAGCACGCCGGCCGTACTGACCCTGCGTGGCACCAGTGCACCGCTGGTCACCAACCGCCTCGCGGTAGCTGGCCTGTCGACCGGTAAAGTCGTCGCGCTGGATATTTCCAACGGCGTGCCGGTTTGGGAACAACGCATTGCGATTCCACAGGGTCGTTCGGAACTGGAGCGCGTGGTCGACATCGACGGCGGTCTGCTGTTGTCCGGCGGTACGCTGTACGTTGCCAGCTATCAGGGTCGCGTCGCGGCACTGGATCTGGAAAGCGGTCGTCAACTCTGGCAGCGCGATGCGTCGAGCTACGCCGGTATCGCTCAGGGTTTCGGCAGCGTTTACGTGAGCCTGTCCTCGGGCACCGTTGAAGGCGTCGACGAACGTTCCACCACTGCATTGTGGAGCAACGATTCGCTGGCTCGCCGTCAACTGTCGGCTCCGGAAGTGTTCTCCAGCTACGTTGCAGTGGGTGACCTGGAAGGTTATCTGCACCTGCTGAGTCAGGTTGACGGTCGTTTCGTCGGCCGTGAGCGCATCGACAGCGACGGCCTGCGTGCCCGTCCGCTGGTGGTGGGTGACACGATCTATGTATATGGCAACAGCGGCAAACTGGAAGCCCTGACCATCAAGTAACAACTATGCTTGGGGTTAAACCCCCAGGCGGCCCCGGATTCATGGGGCTTGCAGCGCTAACAGGCGTTGCCCCGAGCACCAGCCGCTGCCTCGCAGCGGCTTTTGTATTTTCTGAAATAACGAAGTGGAGAGCCGCATGGTTCCCGTAATCGCCCTGGTGGGCCGACCGAACGTCGGCAAGTCCACCTTGTTCAACCGCCTGACCAGGACTCGCGACGCCATCGTCGGCGACTTGTCCGGTCTGACCCGTGATCGCCAGTACGGTGAGGCCAAGTGGCAAGGGCGTTCCTACATTCTGGTCGACACCGGTGGTATCTCCGGTGACGAGCACGGTATGGACGAAAAAATGGCCGAGCAGTCGCTGCTGGCCATTGAAGAAGCAGATGTCGTGCTGTTCCTGGTAGATGCCAAGGCCGGTTTCACCGCCGCCGACCAGATGATCGCCGAGCATTTGCGCAAACGTAACAAGCGTTCCTACGTGGTAGCCAACAAGGTCGACAACATCGACCCGGAAATGGCCCGCGCTGAATTTGCCCCGTTGGGCATGGGCCACGCGATCCCGATCGCCGGTGCTCACGGCCGTGGCATCACGCAGATGCTGGAAATCGCTCTGGGTGATTTCCCGCGCGACGAAGAAGAGCCGGAAGAAGGCGAAGAAGAGATCGTTGCCGAAGGTGAGGAAGCCAAGCGCATTCCTGGCCCGAGCGAAAAAGACGGGATCAAGATCGCCATCATCGGTCGTCCGAACGTCGGTAAATCGACTCTCGTCAACCGTATGCTCGGTGAAGACCGGGTGATCGTTTATGACCAGCCGGGCACGACGCGCGACAGTATCTACATTCCGTTCGAACGCAATGAAGAGAAGTACACGCTGATCGACACCGCGGGTGTGCGCAAGCGCGGCAAGATCCACGAAGAAGTCGAAAAATTCTCCGTGGTCAAAACCCTGCAGGCGATCAAAGACGCCAACGTGGTGATCTTCGTGATGGATGCCCGCGAAGGTGTGGTCGATCACGACCTCAACCTGCTGGGCTTCGCCATCGAGTCGGGTCGTGCGCTGGTGATCGCGATCAACAAGTGGGACGGCATGACGCCAAGCGAGCGCGACTACGTCAAGGTCGAGTTGCAGCGTCGTCTGTTCTTCGTTGATTACGCCGACATCCACTTCATCTCGGCACTGCACGGTACTGGCGTGGGCAACCTCTACGCATCCGTACAGAACTCGTTCAAGTCGGCGGTCACCCGCTGGCCGACCAACCGTCTGACCCAGATTCTGGAAGACGCGGTTGGCGAGCACGCGCCACCGATGGTCAACAACCGCCGGATCAAGCTGCGCTACGCCCACTTGGGTGGCGCGAACCCGCCGATCATCGTGATCCACGGTAACCAGATCGAGAAAGTGCCGAAGTCGTACGTGCGCTATCTGGAGAACACTTACCGCCGTGTGCTGAAGCTGGTCGGTACGCCGATCCGCATTGAGTTCAAGGGCGGCGAGAACCCGTACGAAGGCAACAAGACCACGCTGACCGACCGCCAGGTCAACAAGAAGCGTCGCTTGATGTCGCACCACAAGAAAGCTGACAAGAAGCGCCGCGACAAGAAATAAAGAAGCAGTTGCCAGTTTTTAGCTGCAAGCTTCAAGTAAAAGCAAAAAGGGCTCTTTTCAGAGCCCTTTTTTGTGTCCGACAGTTTGATGCTTGAAACTTGCAGCTTACAGCTTGAAACTTGCAGCTCACCTGCAAGGGGCTACCGATGATCACCAGTAAGCTGCCGAATGTCGGCATCACTATTTTCACGCAGATGTCTCAGCTCGCGGCGCAAACCGGCGCGATCAACCTGTCACAGGGTTTTCCGGATTTTGACGGCCCGCAGTCGCTGCGCGATGCGGTCGGTCGGCACATTGCCAGTGGTCATAACCAGTATTCGCCAATGACCGGTCTGCCGGCGCTGCGCGAGCAGATTGCGGCGAAAATTGCCCGCAGTTACGGCGTCAACGTCGATGCCGATCACGAAGTGACCGTGACACCGGGCGCGACTCAGGCGATCTTCTGCGCCATCCAGGCGGTTATCCACAGCGGCGACGAAGTCATCGTGTTCGACCCGTGCTACGACAGCTACGCACCGGCGACTGAGCTGGCGGGCGGTCGTTGCGTGCATGTGCAACTGAACCCGGATGATTTCTCCATCGATTTCGACCAGCTCGCTGCGGCCCTGAGTCCGCGCACGAAAATGATCGTCATCAACACCCCGCATAACCCAAGCGGTGCACTGATCAGCCGTGCCGAGCTGGATCAATTGGCGGCGCTGATCCGTGATCGCGACATCTACCTGATCAGTGATGAAGTGTACGAACACCTGGTATTCGACGGCGTGCCGCACGTCAGCGTGCTCGCCCACGAAGAGCTGTATCAGCGTGCCTTCGTCGTGAGTTCGTTCGGTAAGACCTATCACGTCACTGGCTGGAAAACCGGTTACGTCGTCGCACCGCCGGCACTCACCGCCGAGTTGCGCAAAGTCCATCAGTACGTCAGTTTCTGTGGCGTGACTCCGCTGCAATATGCGCTGGCCGATTACATGGCTGAGCACCCTGAACACGTTGAAGAATTGCCGGGTTTCTATCAGGCCAAACGTGACCTGTTCTGCGATTTGCTGGCGCCGTCGCGCTTTACCTTCAAACGTGTCACTGGCACCTATTTCCAACTGGTCGATTACTCGCAGATCCGTCCTGATCTGACCGACGTCGAGATGGCCATGTGGATGACCCGTGAGCACGGCGTGGCGAGTATTCCGGTGTCGGTCTTCTACCAGAACCCACCCGAAGGCCAGCGCCTGGTGCGTCTGTGCTTCGCCAAACGCGAGGAGACGCTGCGCGAAGCGGCGGCAAAACTATGCGCGATCTGAGTGCGTTACCCGACCTGAACCTGGCGCTGATCCAGACGACTTTGGCTTGGCATGATCGTCAGGCCAACTTCGAACATTTCGAGCAGTTGCTTGAGCAGGCACAAGGCGCTGATCTGATCATCCTCCCGGAAATGTTCACCACCGGGTTTTCCATGGAATCGGAAACCCTCGCCGAAGCCGAGAACGGCCCGACGCACAAATGGCTGCGGGTGCAGGCGGCGAAACTCAATGCTGTAATTACCGGCAGTGTGATCATTCAGGCGGCTGACGGCAGCCATCGCAATCGCTTGTTGTGGGCACGACCGGACGGCGAAGTGCTGCATTACGACAAGCGTCACCTGTTCCGCATGGCCGGTGAGCATAACCATTACACGCCGGGCGAGCGCCAGGTGCAGTTCGAACTCAAGGGCTGGCGTATCCGCCCGCTGATTTGTTACGACCTGCGCTTCCCGGTATGGAGTCGTGATTCGCAAGATACTGATCTGCTGCTGTACACAGCGAATTGGCCGGGCGCACGACGCTTGCACTGGAATCGCTTGCTGCCGGCCCGAGCGATCGAAAACCTTTGTTATGTGGCGGCGGTGAATCGCGTCGGCACTGATGGCAAGGGATTCGCTTACACCGGAGACAGTCAGGTGCTGGATTTCCAGGGCGAGAGCTTGCTGGCGGCGGGGGAGGCGGACGGCGTGTTTAAAGTGGTGCTGGAAGCTGCGCCACTGGCGGCGTATCGCGAGCGTTTTCCGGCGAATCTGGATGCCGATACGTTCGAGTTCACCTGAGGTAACTGATCGTTCCCACGCTCTGCGTGGGAATGCAGCCCCGTGACGCTCCGCGTCACTGGACGCAGAGCGTCCCTTGAGGCATTCCCACGCGGAGCATGGGAACGAGGACATCAGGCAAAAAAAGGCCCCGGAATTCGCACTTCGGGGCCTTTTGTCTTTCAACGATCAGTTAAGCCGCTTTCGCCTCAGGCTGGCTCAGCGAGCGGTTCAGCGCGCTGAACAGGGCCTTGAAGCTGGCCGTGGTGATGTTTTCATCGATACCCACGCCGTGCACCGCACGTTCACCGTTCACACGCAGTTCGATATAGGCCGCTGCTTTGGCGTTGGTACCGGCGCCAATCGCATGTTCGTTGTAGTCCATGATCTCCACCGGAATCGGCAGGCCGGCGACCAGTGCTTCCAGCGCACCGTTGCCCTTGCCGCGCCAGTGCAGATTGGTTTCGCCCTGACCTTTGCTCGCCACTTCCACTTCAACATTGCTGTTGCCGTTTTCCTCCTGCAGGCGATGGCTGACCAGCGCGTACGGAGTGTTGGCTTGCAGGTATTCGCTGATCAACAGCGAGTGGATCTGCTTGGCGGTCATCTCCAGACCGAGACGGTCGGTCTCACGCTGCACCACCTGGCTGAATTCGATCTGCATGCGACGCGGCAGGCTGATGCCGTATTCCTGCTCGAGCAAGTAAGCGATGCCGCCCTTGCCCGACTGGCTGTTGACGCGAATCACCGCCTCGTAGCTGCGGCCAATGTCGGCCGGGTCGATCGGCAAGTACGGCACTTCCCAGAGTGCGTCTGGTTTCTGCTGGGAGAAGCCTTTGCGGATCGCATCCTGGTGCGAGCCGGAGAACGCGGTGTGGACCAGGTCGCCAACGTACGGGTGACGTGGGTGAACCTGAATCTGGTTGCACTCTTCGACGACTTTGCGCACGCCGTCGATGTCGGAGAAATCCAGCTGCGGGTCGAGACCCTGGGTGTACATGTTCAATGCGACAGTAACGAGGTCGACGTTACCGGTACGCTCGCCATTGCCGAACAGGCAGCCTTCAACGCGATCCGCGCCGGCCATCAGACCCAGCTCGGTGGCGGCAACGCCAGTGCCACGGTCATTGTGGGTGTGCAGACTGATGATCACGCTGTCACGACGGTTGATGTTGCGGCCAAACCACTCGATCTGATCGGCGTAGATGTTCGGCGTTGCGCATTCAACGGTGGCTGGCAGGTTGAGGATCATCTTGTGCTCAGGCGTCGGGTTCCACACCTCGATCACCGCGTCACAGACTTCCTTGGCGAACTCCAGCTCAGTGGCGCTGAAGGTTTCCGGCGAGTATTCGAAGGTCCATTCGGTGTCCGGCTGCATCGCCGCATATTTGACGAACAGCTTGGCCGCGTTCACGGCGATGGCCTTGATGCCGTCCTTGTCCTGGTTGAAGACGATGCGACGGAAAGACGGCGAGGTGGCGTTGTACAGGTGAACGATGGCTTTCTTCGCGCCGCGCAGGGATTCGAAGGTGCGCTCGATCAAGTCTTCACGGCCCTGGGTCAGCACCTGAATGGTGGTGTCATCCGGGATGTGGCCTTCTTCGATCAGGGTACGCACGAAGTCGAAGTCGGTTTGCGAAGCGGCCGGGAACGACGCCTCGATTTCCTTCACGCCGACTTGTACGAGGGTTTTCCAGAAGCGCAGCTTCTTCACCGCGTCCATTGGCTCGATCAGCGACTGGTTACCGTCACGCAGGTCGGAGCTGCACCAGATCGGCGCGGTGTCGATGGTCTTCGAAGGCCAGGTGCGATCCGGCAGGTTGATGACAGGAAACGCGCGGTATTTCGAAGACGGATCTTTGAGCATGCTCATCGGGAAATTCCTTATTGTCTGGGCCGAAAAGAGGCGGCCTGCCGGTGTTACGAATGTTCTGGGAAACGCGTAGGACGAGGTGCCGCGATTCAGCCTGGCAGTCGTGCGCTGACGAGGCACAGACTGCGGTGCTGGCGAAGCTGAATAAGGGTGTGAGAGGTTTTCATGCCTTCAACCCTAACCGCGAGGGGAGAGGATGGCAAGCAGTCGAAAAAAATTGAGAGGAATACTCGGAAAGCAGGGTTTTGCGCGATTTTATTGTGCGTAATAACGTTGAGCTTTTGGTTTTTTGCGCGAGGTTAGACAGGGGCGCAATCGAGGTGGGCGGAGTCTCTGGGAGATTGCAGTGCCGATGAGTCAGTAATCGCCAGCAGGGCTGGCTCCCACAATGGACCGTGTTTGCAACACAAAATACCGGTGGGAGCTAGCCCTGCTAGCGATGAGGCAGCCAGCCTCAACACAACCCTTAAGGTTGAAATGCGCCAATGAAAATCGCCGGATCCACCCGCGCATCGTTCAGGCTGACATTCCAGTGCATGTGCGGCCCGGTCGCGCGGCCGGTCATGCCAACCTTGCCCACCACCGCGCCACGCGCCAGTTGCTGGCCGTCCTTCACATCAATCTTCGACATGTGGCAGAACATGCTGATAAAGCCCTGGCCGTGGTCAACAAATACTGTGTTGCCATTGAAGAAATAGTTGCCGATCAAAATCACTTTACCCGCCGCCGGAGTCTTGATCGGCGTGCCTGCCGGCACCGCGAAGTCGAGGCCCGCGTGCGGATTGCGTTCTTCTCCATTAAAGAAACGACGCACACCAAACTTGCTCGACAGCGGCCCGTTGACCGGTTTGTCCAACAGCAGATTGCTCGGCGTGTTCGGGCTGAAGCTGCGGTAAGCCTTGATCTGCTCGGCCAGTTCGCCTTCGATGCGCTTGAGGTTCGACTGATCCGGATTGACCTGCTGCTTGTTCTTCAGGGTGATGCGCTGCTCCGGGTACTTCTTGTTACCCACGGTGAACGGCAGATTACGCCCGCCACTGCTGATCTGCTGCGCCCCCGGCTTGACCGTCAACGGCACGCCGACAATCGCCAGCCAGTTGTTCTGTTCTTTCACCACCAGCACCGGTTTGCCCTGATACGTGGCTTTCGGTGCCTGCGCGGCTGAGCCGAGATCAACCACGGCCACGCCACCCGGCACCGGTTTGTTCAGCAGCCGGGTGATGTAACTGTCGGCGTGGGCATTGAACGTCAGGCAGAGCAAAAACAATGGAGCCAGAAAACGCGGCATGGATCAGTCCAGTAAAGAGAGGGTGACAGGCGTCAGGTGATTGTCCTCGACGCGCACTTGCAATTCGCCTTCGCCGAGCTTGGCTTTGAGGCGCTGGCCGGTGTGGGTTTGCGCGGCGTTGCGGATCGCGTGGCCGCGCTCATCCAGCAGAATGCTGTAACCGCGACCGAGCGTTGCCAGCGGGCTGACCACGTGCAGCGTCTGCATCTGGCTGTGCAGTTGCAGGCGACGGTTCTTCAGACCTTCGCGCATGGCGCGGGGTAGACGTTCGGCGAGGCTGTCGAGGCGTTGGCGCAACATCGCCAGTTGCCGTCCCGGATGTTGCCCGGCGAGGCGGGTTTCCAGACGGATCAGCCGCTCCCGGCGCGTATTGAGGTGACGCTCGAACGCCCGGCGCATGCGCATGTCCAGATCATCCAGACGTTGCGCTTGCTGGCGCAGACGTTCGCCGGGATGACGCAGGCGACGCGCCATGCCTTCCAGGCGCAGGCGATCACGCATCAAACGATCGCGCATGCGCATCACCAAGCGGCGATGCAGGCTTTCGACCTGACGGATCAGATGGCTGGAATCCGGAGCGAGCAATTCAGCGGCAGCGGACGGCGTTGGCGCGCGAACGTCAGCGACAAAGTCACTGATCGACACATCGGTTTCATGGCCGACGGCGCTGACAATCGGCGTCACACAGGCATCGACGGCGCGGGCCACGGCTTCTTCGTTGAAGCACCAGAGATCTTCCAGCGAGCCGCCGCCACGGGCGAGGATCAGCGCGTCGAAGCCACGGGCATCGGCCATTTTCAACGCGCGGACGATTTGCGCGGTGGCTTCGCGGCCCTGCACGGCGGTCGGAATCAGCGTCAGTTGTACTTGCGGCGCACGGCGGCGGAATACGCTGATGATGTCGCGAATCACCGCGCCGGTCGGCGAACTGATGATGCCGATGCGTTGCGGATGCGCGGGCAGCGGCACTTTGCGTTCGGCACTGAACAGGCCTTCGGCGCTGAGTTTTTCCTTCAGTGCATCGAAGGCCAGACGCAGTGCGCCGTCACCGGCCGGCTCAACGGTGTCGAGAATCAGCTGATAGTCGCCACGGCCCTCGAACAGCGAGACCTTGCCGCGCACCTTCACCGCCAAGCCGTCCTTCAACGCCTGACGCACTCGCGCGGCGTTCTGCCGGAACAGCGCGCAACGCACCTGCGCGCCGCTGTCCTTAAGGGTGAAATAGATGTGGCCGGACGCCGGGCGGGCGAGGTTGGAGATTTCGCCTTCGACCCAGATGTTGCTGAACACGTCTTCGAGCAACACCCGCGCGCGGCCGTTGAGCTGGCTGACGGTCAGGACTTCACGGTCCAGGCCAAGTCTTGCAAAGGGATCTTTAATCATGGGGCGCAGTTTAAAGGCATTTGGTTGCCAATCACCATGACCCAACACAAAACCCACAGGGGGGATTGGTGAAGGTCTGGATGAAGTGCTGGATCAGCGGGGGCGGATTCTGGCGGTAGGCGAGGGCGACGGTGCTTTCGCAGTCGGGATCGCTCAGCGGTAGAAAGCGTACGCCGCTCGGCGCAATCTCCTGCATCGATTCCGGCAGCAGGGCGATGCCGAAACCGGCCTGAATCAACTGTAGCTGCGTGGTCTTGCGCGACATCACCCGCGCCGCTTTCGGGAAGAAACCCTGACGCATGCACAGGTCGGCACACAGGTAGCTCAGTCCGCCGCGTTGCGGGTGTGGAATGGAGATGAACGCTTCGTCGTTCAATTGCGCCAGATCGACTCGCTCAGCCTCCGCCAATCGATGATCCATCGGCACCGCCAGCAGCAACCGCTCAGTAAACAGCGGCACAATCTGAATCCCTTCGCGCTGACGCAACACCGGGAGACGCAACAGGCCGATATCGAGGCGTCCTTCGGCCAGCTCTTCCAGTTGCGCCTCGGAAGACAGTTTGCCGATATCCAGCGACACGCCGGGCTGTTGCTGCAGATAAGCGCCCAGGTCACGGAGCAAACGTCCGCTGATCGACACGGTGCTGGAGTGGCTCAAGCGCAAGGTGCCCAGTTGGCCATTGCCGACTTCGATGGCCATGGCGCTGGCCTTGCACAGTTCGTTCAGCAGATTTCTTGCGCGCGGCAGAAACGCTTCCCCCGCCGCAGTGAGCCGGGGCTGGCGTGCCGTGCGTTCGAACAGCGGCGTTTGCAGTCGCGTTTCCATGTCCTTGATCTGCCGGCTCAGCGCCGATTGCGCAATGAACAAGCGTTCTGCCGCCGCGCTGAAGCTGCCGCTGTCGGCGATTTCGACGAAGTAACGCAATTGACGGGTGGAGAGCACAAGCCATGCCTTTTCGAGATGAGTAAGCGACCTGGAAGATATTAGTCGCAACCCTCGGCGCTGGCTAAAGTCATCTCAGGCTTATTAAGGAAATAGACCCATGAGTGTGGCGGGGTTGTTGAGCGAGTGGTCGTGGGGTGTAGGCGGGTGGGCGGTGATCGGGCTGGGCATCGCCTTGGCTTACATCGTGTTCGGGATTGCCGGATTTGGCACGGCGCTGGTGGCCGGGCCGATTCTGATTCTGTTCATGCCGTTGTCGAAGATTGTGCCGTTGTTGGTGTTGCTGGATTTCGTCGCGGCGTTCGGCAATCTGCTGCCGTCGCGGCGCGATGTCGCTAAGCCGGAGCTGTTGCGGTTGCTGCCGTGCATGGCGGTCGGCTGCACGTTGGGGGTGATATTCCTGCTTAACCTCAAATCCGACGTGCTGTTGCTGTTGATGGGGTTGTTTATCAGCGCTTATGCGATTTACAGCCTGTGGGTGAAAGCCCGGCCAGCGCAATTGTCCGCCGCGTGGGCCGTGCCGATGGGGACGGTGGGTGGGCTGTTTGGTGCGCTGTTCGGCAGTGGCGGCTTTTTATATGCGATTTATTTGAACAGTCGATTGCCGAAAGAGGCGGCCAGGGCCACACAAAGTGCGTTGATCAGTTGCAGCACAGTGGTGCGCTTAAGCCTGTTTGCCATCGCCGGTGTGTATGCCGAGCTACCCTTGTTGATGTTGGCGCTGTGTCTATTGCCCGCGATGGCACTAGGGCTGTGGATTGGCCGGCGGTTGACCATGAGGTTGTCGCGCGAGGCGTTTGTACGATTGGTGACGTGGCTGGTGCTGGCGAGCGGGCTGGCGCTGATCGGGCGCTACCTCAGCACTTGACCTGATTTTGTCAGGGATTAAGCTGCCGGCCTTTAAGGCCTCTTCGCTAGCAGGGCTCGCTCCCACACGTTGAAATGCATTCCAATGTGGGAGCGAGCCTGCTCGCGAAGGCGTCAGCAGCCACACCGCAGGACTTTCCATGAATTCGCAAAGCATCATCGTCCCGAAAATCTCCACCCTGCCGGTCCACGAACCCCGGGCCCGGGCGATTCTGCGTTGGCTGGTACGCAAGAACATCGTCAAGGAAGAGTTGAGCACCTGCGGCCGCACCGGCAATCGCATGGCTTACGCGATTGCCGATGGTGCCCGTGCCGTGGTGCTGCACCCGCAGGCGTTGCCGTTCGGAGAGCCAATCAACGGCCTGGAAATCGTCACCAAGCGTTGCATCTACACGCCGGCCAAGGGCTTTCTCGAAGAGGCCGGTTGCGCCGAGTGCCGTCGTGAAGTCGGCGAAGCGCTGTTCGAGAGCCTTGAAGACTGGTTCCCTGGCCGCACCGACAACTTCACCTGCCCGGAATGCGGGCATGAAGATGACATCAACGGTTTTCTGTATTTGCAGGAATGCGCGTTTTCCAACCTCGGTTTCATCTTCAACAACTGGCTCGAGGCTGGCTTCAAGCAAAGCTTTATCGATGAGTTCGCCGATTGGCTTGATCAACCTGTCTCTTGGGTCAAGGTGGAGCTGTAGGGGTGGGGCTTCCCGTACATCAGCAACATTGATATTAAGCTGAGTTTTACGTTGCTCCGAAGGGGGTGTCTGACTATAATGGCGCGCTTCCATTTTCCCGCTCGGGAGCCCCCGCGATGCTGCGTATCAGCCAAGAAGCTCTGACATTCGACGACATTCTCCTAGTGCCCGGTTATTCCGAGGTGCTTCCTAACGAAGTCAGTCTCAAGACCCGCCTTACCCGTGGCATCGAACTGAACATTCCTCTGGTTTCTGCTGCAATGGACACCGTTACTGAAGCCCGTCTGGCAATCGCCATGGCTCAGGAAGGTGGCATCGGCATTATCCACAAGAACATGACCATCGAGCAGCAAGCTGCCGAAGTGCGTAAGGTCAAGAAGTTCGAAGCCGGCGTCGTCAAGGATCCGATCACCATCGAGGCAGATGCCACGGTTCGTGATCTGTTCGAATTGACCCGCATGCACAACATTTCCGGCGTTCCGGTTCTGCACGATGGCGACCTGGTCGGCATCGTCACTTCCCGTGACGTGCGTTTCGAAAGCCGTCTGGAAGCCACCGTCCGTGAAGTGATGACGCCCAAAGAGCGTCTGGTCACGATCAAGGAAGGCGCGAGCAAGGACGAAGCACGCGAACTGCTGCACAAGCACCGCATCGAGCGCGTGCTGATCGTTGACGACAAATTCGCCCTCAAAGGCATGATGACCGTCAACGATATCGAAAAAGCCAAAGCCTACCCGCTGGCCAGCAAGGACGATCAAGGTCGTCTGCGCGTCGGCGCTGCGGTCGGTACCGGTAAAGACACCGGTGAGCGCGTCGCCGCTCTGGTCCACGCTGGCGTGGACGTGGTGGTGGTCGACACCGCCCACGGTCACTCCAAAGGCGTGATCGACCGCGTTCGCTGGGTTAAACAGAATTTCCCTGAAGTGCAGGTGATCGGCGGCAACATCGCCACCGGCGCCGCTGCCAAGGCTCTGGCCGAAGCAGGCGCTGACGCCGTCAAGGTCGGTATCGGCCCTGGCTCGATCTGCACCACCCGTATCGTCGCCGGTGTCGGCGTCCCGCAAATCAGTGCCATCGCCAACGTTGCCGCTGCCCTTGAAGGCACTGGCGTACCGTTGATCGCCGACGGCGGCATCCGTTTCTCGGGTGACCTGTCCAAGGCCATCGTAGCCGGTGCTTCCTGCGTGATGATGGGCTCGATGTTCGCCGGTACTGAAGAAGCGCCGGGCGAGATCGAACTGTTCCAGGGCCGTTCGTACAAGGCTTACCGCGGCATGGGTTCGCTGGGCGCCATGTCCCAGGCTCAAGGCTCTTCCGACCGCTACTTCCAGGACTCCTCGGCAGGCGCCGAGAAGCTCGTTCCGGAAGGCATCGAAGGCCGTGTGCCGTACAAAGGCACCCTGAGCGCGATCATTCACCAGTTGATGGGCGGTCTGCGTTCCTCGATGGGTTACACCGGTAGCGCCAACATCGAAGAAATGCGCACCAAGCCTGAGTTCGTGCGGATCACCGGCGCTGGCATGGCCGAATCCCACGTGCACGACGTGCAGATCACCAAAGAAGCGCCAAACTACCGCGTAGGTTGAGCCTTAAAGCAATAAAGTAAGCAACCGGGGCTGTTTGATTCAGCCCCGAGTTGTTTCTGAATCACGACTGTTTCTGAACGACTTAGACGAGACTGAATCATGGCCCTCGATATTCACGCTCACCGCATCCTGATCCTCGACTTCGGTTCGCAATACACCCAACTGATTGCCCGCCGCGTGCGCGAGATCGGTGTGTACTGCGAACTGCACCCGTTCGACATGGACGAAGATGCGATCCGCGAATTCGCTCCTAAAGGCGTCATCCTCGCCGGCGGCCCCGAGTCCGTGCACGTCGCCGACAGCCCGCGCTGCCCACAGGCAGTGTTCGATCTGGGCGTACCGGTTTTCGGTATCTGCTACGGCATGCAAACCATGGCCGAGCAACTGGGCGGCAAGGTTGAAGGTTCCGAACTGCGTGAGTTCGGTTACGCCCGCGTTGACGTGGTCGGCAAGAGCCGCCTGCTCGACGGCATCGAAGACCACATCGACGCTGACGGCCTGTTCGGCCTCGACGTCTGGATGAGCCACGGTGACAAAGTCACCAAGATGCCGGAAGACTTCCACATCCTCGCCAGCACCCCAAGCTGCCCGATCGCCGGTATGTTCAACGACGACCGTGGCTACTACGGCGTGCAGTTCCACCCGGAAGTGACCCACACCAAGCAGGGCGGTCGCATCCTGTCGCGCTTCGTCCTCGACATCTGCGGCTGTGAAGCCCTGTGGACGCCGTCGAAGATCGCTGAAGATGCCATCGCCAACATCCGCGCACAAGTCGGCACCGACAACGTGCTGCTGGGTCTGTCCGGCGGCGTTGACTCCTCGGTGGTTGCCGCGCTGCTGCACAAAGCCATCGGCGACCAGCTGACCTGCGTGTTCGTCGACAACGGCCTGCTGCGTCTGCACGAAGGCGAGCAAGTGATGGCCATGTTCGCCGAGAACATGGGCGTCAAGGTTATCCGCGCCAACGCTGAAGACCAGTTCCTCGACAACCTGGCCGGCGAAGCCGACCCGGAGAAGAAGCGCAAGATCATCGGTCGCACCTTCATCGACGTATTCGATGCCCAGTCGAACAAACTGGAAAACATCAAATACCTCGCTCAGGGCACCATCTACCCGGACGTGATCGAGTCGGCTGGCGCGAAAAGCGGCAAGGCCCACGTGATCAAGTCGCACCACAACGTGGGCGGCCTGCCGGAAGAAATGAACCTGAAACTGGTCGAGCCACTGCGCGAACTGTTCAAGGACGAAGTCCGTCGTCTGGGCCTGGAACTGGGCCTGCCGTACGACATGGTCTACCGTCACCCGTTCCCGGGCCCGGGCCTGGGCGTGCGCATCCTCGGTGAAGTGAAAAAGGAATACGCCGACCTGCTGCGTCGTGCCGACCACATCTTCATCGAAGAACTGCGTAAAGCCGACTGGTACCACAAAGTCAGCCAAGCCTTCGTCGTGTTCCAGCCAGTGAAATCGGTTGGCGTCGTTGGCGATGGCCGTCGTTACGCCTGGGTCGTTGCCCTGCGTGCCGTAGAAACCATCGACTTCATGACCGCGCGTTGGGCTCACCTGCCTTACGAACTGCTGGAAACCGTCTCCGGCCGCATCATCAATGAAATCGAAGGCATTTCGCGCGTTACGTATGACGTGTCGAGCAAGCCGCCGGCGACGATTGAGTGGGAGTGATCCTGCACAAACCTTGACGGTTTGATCGCTGGATAAAAAGCCGCGTGAACGTGAGTTCACGCGGCTTTTTGCATTTACAAAATCGGCCCTGCGGCCCGTGGTCACGGCCGCTTTGCTGTTTCTTTCGCAACTGCGGGTGTATCGTATTCGCCTTTTGCGGGCCCGGTGCCCGTCGCTGATATGTGAGGTAGTTGAGTTCATGTCCTTTACCCGTCGCCAAATCCTCGGTGGCCTGGCCGGTCTTGTTGTCGTTGGTGTCGGGGCGGGGGGCGCGTCGCGTTACTGGCTGGGCAAGATGGCGGATGCTGAGGCGGGGCATGACTATGAGCTGATCGCCGCGCCGCTGGACGTTGAGCTGGTGCCGGGACACAAGACCGAAGCCTGGGCGTTCGGCCCGTCGGCGCCGGGCACCGAGTTGCGCGTGCGTCAGGGTGAATGGTTGCGGGTGCGCTTTATCAACCATTTGCCGGTGGCGACCACCATTCACTGGCATGGCATTCGTCTGCCGCTGGAGATGGACGGTGTGCCGTACGTCTCGCAGCTGCCGGTGTTGCCGGGCGAATACTTCGATTACAAATTCCGCGTGCCGGATGCCGGCAGCTATTGGTATCACCCGCACGTCAGCAGCAGCGAAGAGCTGGGGCGCGGGCTGGTTGGGCCGCTGATCATCGAGGAGCGCGAGCCGACCGGTTTCGTCTACGAAAAGACCTTGAGCCTGAAAAATTGGCATATCGATGATGTAGGCAATTTCGTCGAGTTCAGCATTCCGCGTGAAGCGGCGCGTGGCGGTACGGCGGGGCGGTTGTCGACGATCAATGGCGTGCCGACACCGGTGATCGAATTGCCCGCCGGGCAGATCACCCGCGTGCGCTTGCTCAACCTCGATAACACCCTGACGTATCGCATCAATATTCCGGGCGTCGAAGCGAAGATTTATGCGCTGGACGGCAACCCGGTCGAGCCGCGGCCGTTGGGCAAGGAATACTGGCTTGGCCCCGGCATGCGCATTTGTCTGGCGATCAAGGCTCCGGCGGCGGGTGAAGAGTTGTCACTGCGTAACGGCCCGGTGCGTCTGGGCACGCTGCGGTCGGTGGCCAACACTGATGCGCCGACGGACTGGCCAAAAGCCCTGCCGGCCAACCCGGTGGCCGAGCCAGACCTGGCCAATGCCGAGAAACTCAACTTCAATTTCGAATGGGTCGGCTCGGTCTCGGTCAACACCGAAAATGGCAAGCCGCCGAGCCTGTGGCAGATCAACGGCAAGGCCTGGGACATCACCGACAAGACCTGCGCCGACCGACCGATCGCCAGCCTGAAACTGGGTCAGAGCTATATTTTTGAATTGAAGAACATGACGCAGTACCAGCACCCGATCCACCTGCACGGCATGAGCTTCAAGGTGATTGCGTCGAACCGGCACAAGATCATTCCGTACTTCACCGACACCTATCTGCTGGGCAAGAACGAGCGCGCGCAAGTGGCGCTGGTCGCGGATAATCCGGGGGTGTGGATGTTCCATTGCCACGTGATCGACCACATGGAAACCGGCCTGATGGCCGCCATCGAGGTGAAGTGATGCGTCAGATTCGCCCTGCGGCGATCATCGACCGCAGCCGTGACCGCGACTTCATGCGCGAAGCCCTGATCCTTGCCGCACAAGGTGCGGCGCTTGGCGAAGTGCCGGTGGGCGCGGTGCTGGTGCAGGACGGTGAGATCATCGGGCGCGGCTTCAACTGCCCGATCAGCACCAGCGACCCGAGTGCCCATGCGGAAATGGTCGCCATTCGCGCGGCGGCGCAGGCGGTGGATAACTATCGTCTGCCGGGCAGCACGCTGTATGTGACGCTCGAGCCGTGCAGCATGTGCGCCGGTTTGATCGTGCATTCGCGGGTGGCGCGGGTGGTGTATGGCGCGCTGGAGCCTAAGGCGGGGATTGTGCAGAGTCAGGGGCAGTTTTTTACCCAGGGTTTTTTGAATCACCGGGTGTTGTATGAAGGTGGGGTGTTGGCGGAGGAGTGTGGGGCGGTGTTGACCGAATTCTTCCGCGCCCGAAGAGCGAAAAGCCCCTCACCCTAACCCTCCCGAAACGTCGGACCGCCCATAGGGAGAGGGGACTGACCGAGCTGGATGGGCTAAGTCCGTCGACCTGAGATTCCGAGTCGAACTCAAGTTTTGAAAAGCTCAATGATCGGCTCCCTCTCCTTGGGGAGTGTATGTACCGGAGACATGGTGGACACATGTTCGGAGACATAGTGGACGGTTTTAGATCTTCTTACCTGCCGTGACGATCTGCAAGTTCAAGTCGATTCGGGCGATGCGATGTCTACTCCAGTAGACATCGTGGATGCCGTCCTCCGTCGTTTCCCGGATAGCCACTGACCTCCCGTGAAACGCCTTTCCGACAGTGTATTCACGGTTGCCCCAGTAGATCTCGCCCTTCACCTGAACTTTCCTGACCACATCCCCATCGTCGTACTCAGGCGCCGCCGGTTGCTCCTGATATTCCCGCGGGCTGCTGCTGTAGCGAGTAGCAGGAACCTGCATGCCCAGTGCTTGATGCGGGCGCTTCTGGTTGTAAATCTCACGCCAGATATCAAACGCCCGTTGCGCATCGTCCAGATCGGTGAAGAGTTGGCCTTGCAGGACTTCTCTTTTCAGGCTGCGGTGGAAGCGCTCCAGCTTTCCCTGGGTTTGCGGGTGATAAGGTCGGGAGTGGCCGACCTTGATGCCCTGGCTCATCAGCCAGACCTCCAGCGCGGTATAAACGCCGGTCTGGTCACCCCATGGCGAACCGTTGTCCATCGTCATGCGCAGAGGCAGACCGTAGCGCCGAAAGGCCCGTATTAGTTGCTCCTGGACGGTTCGGCGCTGCTCATTGGCGCACGCAGCGATGCACAGTGAGAACCGCGAGTGATCGTCCAGTATCGTCAGCGGATGGCAACGTCCGTGGCTCAGGCTGATATGGCCCTTGAAGTCGATCTGCCAAAGATCGTTGGGCGCCTCGTGCTCGAACCGGATAAACGGTTTGGTCTGGGCAGCCTTTGGATCCACGCGCGAATGACGCTGTAAAACCGCATGCACGGTGCTGACAGAGGGCATCACTTTGCCGTCGTCTTCCAACACGCGCTCGAGCTTGCGAGCGCCCCAAGCGGCGTACTCCTGACTCACGGTCAAAATCTGCTGCTCAACCTCTTCAGCGCAGCGTTTGGGTGATGTCTTTGGTCGTCGAGACTGATTGATCAATCCCTCAGCACCTGAGGTTTCAAACCTCTTGAGCCATTTATAGGCAGTGCTTGGGCTGATGTTGAATCGGCGGCAAAGCTGCCGAACATTGGCCCCTTCTTGCCGAGCCAACAGCACGAACTCTGTACGAAGCTGCACGGTGGACACCTCTTCCCAAGACACAGGCCATCTCCCTCGCGATGAGCAATGTGTCTATTAAAATGTGTCCACTATGTCTCCGAACACCTGTCCACCATGTCTCCGGTACATACAGGGAGAGGGCTGGGGTGAGGGGTAGGCTCACCGCGGTGTTTGGGCGATTGGATTATTTACGAGCGACAATCACCGCACGCATCGGCGCCGGCAACCCTTCGATGGTTTTGCTGTGATCTTCAGGATCAAGAAAGTCGCTCAGCGACTGATATTTCATCCACTCAGTCCCACGCTGTTCATCGACCGTCGTCGTGCTCACATCCACGCAACGAATGTCGGTGAAACCCGCACGACGCAACCACAATTCCAGCGCCGGCACCGACGGCAGGAACCAGACGTTACGCATCTGCGCATAACGATCTTCCGGCACCAGCACCTGATGCTTGTCGCCTTCCACCACCAGCGTTTCCAGCACCAGTTCACCGCCCTTGACCAGGCAATCCTTCAGCGCCAGCAAATGCTCGATCGGCGAACGACGGTGGTAGAACACGCCCATGGAAAACACCGTGTCGAAGCCTTCCAGATTCGCCGGCAGGTCTTCGAACGGGAAGGGCAGGTGCCAGGCATTCGGCTCTGACAGATAACGCTGTACGGCCTGGAACTGGCAGAAAAACAGCCAGTTCGGGTCGACACCGATCACGCTGTCAGCCCCGGCACCGAGCATTCGCCACATGTAGTAGCCGTTGCCGCAGCCGACGTCGAGGATGCGTTTGCCTTTCAGATCCAGATGCGGCGCGACCCGCGACCATTTCCAGTCCGAACGCCATTCGGTGTCGACGTGCACGCCAAACAGATCGAACGGCCCCTTGCGCCATGGCGACAGGCCCATCAGCGCGGTACGCATTTGCGCGCGGGTTTCGTCGGCGCAATCGGTGTCGAGTTTCAGGCCGTTGAGCAGGTCGACTTCGCTCGGTTGGATCTTCGGCAAGGCGTCCAGCGCACTTTGCCAGCGCTCCAGATCGCCGTGGCCTTTCTCCATTTTCTTGTCGAGTTGTGCTTGCAGGGTGTTGGCCCATTCGGCCAGCGGTGTGCCGGCCAGACGGCGAGCGAGGGGGGACAGATCAATCATGGCAAGGCAATCAACGAGGCAAAGTTAAGACACTGGAACCACGGCACGACTTTCGAGAACCCGGCGGCCAACAGGCGCTCGCGGTGTTCTTCGAGGCTGTCGGGTTTCATGACGTTTTCGATGGCGCTGCGCTTCTGGGCAATCTCCAGTTCGCTGTAGCCGTTGGCGCGTTTGAAGGCGACGTGCAGATCGGTGAGCAGCGCGTGTTCTTCGGCATCGTTGAAGCGCAGCTTCTCCGACAGAATCAATGCGCCGCCCGGCAGTAGCGATTGGCGAATGCGCGAGAGCAGCGCGGTGCGCTGATCGGGGGCGATGAATTGCAGGGTGAAGTTCAGCGCCACCACCGAGGCTGGCTGGAAGTCGAGGGCGAGGATGTCGCCTTCGATCACTTCAACCGGCAGCAACTCCTGGAACATCGAGTCCTGACCGTTGAGGTATTCGCGGCAGCGTTCGACCATCGCCGCAGAGTTATCCACAGCGATCACCCGGCAGCCGTCGGTGCGCACGTGGCGGCGCAGCGCTTGGGTGACAGCACCCAGCGATGAGCCGAGGTCGTAGAGCACGCTGTGCGGCTGGGCGAACTGGGCCGCGAGTACGCCGAGGTTTTCGACGATGGTCGGGTAACCCGGCACCGAGCGCTTGATCATGTCCGGGAACACCCGCACCACGTCTTCGTTGAAGGCGAAGTCGGGGACCTGGGCCAAGGGCTTGGCGAAAATGCGATCGGGTTCTTTGCTCACGGCGGTGTCCGGCGGTGTCGGTGGAAAAGGCCGGCATTTTAGCCAAAGTGGCGTCGGGATGCTTGGGTTGTCTGATAAAGCGTTTTTTGCCGGTGATCGTTCCCACGCAGAGCGTGGGAACGATCAGATCCGTTTGGTCTGAGAGAACGCGGAGGCGGCGATACCCCATTGGCCCAGCCAGTAGCTGAGGATGATGACGTACGGCGCGGCATGGAATGGCGATACAAAGCGATCAATGCCGATCACGCTGTCCGAAAACACAAACGCCACTGCACCGCCGGCCGCCAGTAGAGCCGAACGTTTGGGCACATCGGTGCCGAGGCGGGCGAGGGCGCGCCAGAGCATCGCGCTGATTGCCGCGCCATAGATGATCACCGGAACCAGTAAAGGCCCGAGGCCGCTGGAAATCAGCAGACCCAGCAGCACCGCACCAACGCCAAGGGCAAGCACCAACGGCACAATCGCCAGACGCTTGCAGTCACTCAGATAAGCCTTCAGATACGCCAGATGGGCAATCAGAAACGCGCCGAGGCCAAACACGAACAAATCCACCGGCCACGCCAGCAGTACATCACCGAGCAGCGAGAAAATCAGACCGAGGCTGATCCAGCGGCGATACTCGCTGGGCGGCGCATCATGCAACCAGCCGAGCAACGCCAGCACCGGCAGCGGTTTGACCAACAGGCAGAGCATCGCCGCATGGGTGCTGACCCCGTAGAGAAAGGTCACCGCGCCCATCAACGCGAGAATCAGCCAACCCACGATCAGTTCACCGAAATCGCGCAGTCGAAGGTTTCCACCGGCAACACTTCCGGTGCCCACGGTTGTTGCGAGGTCAGACGCAGACGTCCGGTGCCGGGAGCAAATGCCTGGAAACGCCACGTGGAAATCCCCGCCGAGCCGACCACGCCGGCATCTTCAGGATTGCTGTAAACCTCGGGACTGAGGGCGCGCAGGACACCGCCAGCAGAATCCTGAATGGCCCAGCGATAGCCGGTGGTTGGGTTGCTTGGCAGCGTCACGATGAGGTTTTGCCCGTTGGTGAGTTTCACCGGGCATTCGCTTTGTTTTTCCACGGTCACGTTATGTTTCGGTTGCGTGGCGCAGGCGGCCAGCAAAGAAAGGGCGAGGGGGACAAACAGGCGAGTGGGGGACATAGGCTCAGCAGCTCCGGGGGTTCACGACGAACGGCGAGCATAACTGAAGATGAGACAAAGTGTGACAGTCAGGGTGTCTGTGCCGACGCCTTCGCGAGCAGGCTCGCTCCTACAGTGGTCAGCGGTGTCCACAATTTCTGTGTTCACTGCTAACCCTGTGGGAGCGAGCCTGCTCGCGAAAGCGGTAGAGCCGGCGCTACCGAATTATCAGAACAGCACCTTCGCCACGTCCGCGAACTTCTTGGCGAAATGCACAGTAATCCCTTCCTTCAGATAATCCGGCAATTCCTCGAAATTACCCCGGTTCGGCTCCGGCAAAATCAGCTCGAAAATCTTCTGCCGCCGCGCCGCGATCACCTTCTCGCGCACCCCGCCAATCGGCAGTACGTGCCCGGTCAACGTCAGTTCGCCGGTCATCGCCACGCCTTTCTTCGGCGGCTGGTTACGCGCGAGGGAGAGCAGGGCGCTGGCCATGGTTACGCCGGCGCTCGGGCCGTCTTTCGGTGTCGCGCCTTCCGGCACGTGCAGGTGGACGAAGGCTTCGTCGAAGAACTTCGCGTCACCGCCGAATTGTTTCAGGTGCGAGCTGACGTAGCTGTAGGCAATCTCCGCCGACTCCTTCATCACATCTCCCAGTTGCCCGGTGAGTTTGAAGCCGCGATTGAGCGTGTGAATCCGCGTGGCCTCGATCGGCAAGGTCGCGCCGCCCATGCTGGTCCAGGCCAGACCGGTGATGACGCCAGTACCGGACAGCACTTGTTCGTTGCGGAACACCGGATGGCCCAGCGACGCTTCGAGGTCTTTCGGCCCGAGTTTGATTACTGCTTTCGGATCGTCGATCAGCTTCATCACCGCTTTGCGCACCAGTTTGCCCATCTGTTTTTCCAGCTGGCGCACGCCGGCTTCACGGGCGTAACCGTCGATCAAGGCTTTGAGCGCAGTGTCGCTGATGCTCAGGCTGCCCTTGGACACGCCGGCCTTTTCCAGCAGTTTTGGCCACAGGTGACGCTTGGCGATGGCGACTTTTTCTTCAGTGATGTAGCCCGACAGGCGAATCACTTCCATCCGGTCCAGCAGCGGGCCGGGGATTGAATCGAGCGTGTTGGCGGTGCAGACGAAGAGGACTTTCGACAAGTCCATGCGCAGGTCAAGGTAGTGGTCGAGGAATTCGACGTTCTGCTCCGGATCGAGGGTTTCCAGCAGCGCCGAGGCCGGGTCGCCCTGGTAGCTCTGGCCCATCTTGTCGATCTCGTCGAGCATGATCACCGGGTTCATCACTTCGACGTCCTTCAACGCCTGCACCAGTTTGCCCGGTTGCGCGCCAATGTAGGTGCGGCGATGGCCCTTGATCTCGGCTTCGTCGCGCATGCCACCGAGGCTGAAACGATAGAACGGCCGGCCAAGGGATTCGGCGATGGATTTGCCGACGCTGGTTTTACCCACGCCCGGCGGGCCGACCAGCAGCACGATGGAACCGCTGATTTCGCCTTTATAAGCACCGACGGCGAGGAATTCGAGGATGCGGTCCTTGATGTCATCGAGGCCGGCGTGGTGTTTGTCGAGGATTTTGCGCGCGTGCTTGAGGTCGAGTTTGTCCTCGCCGTAGACGCCCCACGGCACCGAGGTCGCCCAGTCGAGGTAGTTGCGGGTGACCGCGTACTCGGGCGAGCCGGTCTCGAGGATCGACAGCTTGTTCATCTCTTCTTCGAGTCGTTTCTGCACCTGCGCCGGCAGGACTTTGCCTTCCAGACGTTGTTCGAACTGTTCGAGGTCGGCGCTGCGGTCGTCCTTGGTCAGGCCAAGTTCCTGCTGGATCACCTTGAGTTGTTCCTTGAGGAAGAACTCGCGCTGATGCTCGCCGATCTTGCGGTTAACTTCTGCAGAAATTTCTTTTTGCAGGCGCGCGACTTCGACTTCCTTGCGCAGCATCGGCAGGACTTTTTCCATGCGCTTGAGCATCGGCACGCAGTCGAGCACTTCCTGCAGCTCAGGGCCGGTGGCGGAGGTCAGGGCGGCGGCGAAGTCGGTCAGCGGCGACGGGTCGTTGGGGCTGAAGCGGTTGAGGTAGTTTTTCAGTTCTTCGCTGTACAGCGGGTTGAGCGGCAGCAGTTCCTTGATCGCGTTGATCAGCGCCATGCCGTAGGCCTTGACCTCGTCGGTCGGCTCGGTGGGCTGGTGCGGGTATTCGACTTCAACCAGATACGGTGGGCGGTGGTGTTTGAGCCAGGTTTTGATGCGCACGCGGCTCAGGCCCTGAGCGACGAATTGCAGTTTGCCGTTCTCGCGGCTGGCGTGGTGGACTTTGACCAGGGTGCCGTATTGCGGCAGGGCGCCGGTGTCGAAGTGGCGCGGGTCTTCCTGGGGCGTGTCCATGAAGAACAGGGCCAGGGAGTGGTGTTCGGATTTGCTGACCAGTTCGAGGGTTTCGGCCCAGGGTTCTTCGTTGACGATGACCGGCAGGACTTGCGCCGGGAAGAACGGGCGGTTGTGGATCGGGATGATGTAGACCTTGTCCGGCAGGTTCTGGCCGGGCAGGGCGAGGCCTTTGCCGGAGGCGGTGTGTTCGATGTGTTCTGCTTCGGTGTAGTCGTCGGGGTTTTCCGGGAATTCTTGCTGGTCGCTCATGGGGCACCTGCGCAATGGAGTATGGGTCTTAGATGGGGCAGGCTTGGGGTGGTTTCAATGGTGGGGGATGTTTCTGCTTATGTGTTCAGGGTTTTGACAGGGGTCAGGCTTTGGGCTTGGCGGCCTTTGGGCCGACCAGGCTGTTGGGTTGTTTTGTGTGAATATCCGTTTTTTTGGGTGTTGCGGCTGGCGGTTTCGCCCTTACGGCGACTCACTTTTTTGACAAACGCCTCAAAAAAGTAAGCAAAAAAACGCTTGCTCCTACGTTCGGCCCGCTCGCTGGGGCTCGGGGTTCCTTCGCTCCGGGACCGATCCGGGCGCAGCGCCTACGGTTTGCTTCGCTGCACCTCCTCTCGCTGTGTTTGGCTGCGCCAAACGGTCGCTGCGCTCCCACCCCCGGATCAATCCCTCCACTCAGCCTTCCGACGTCGCCCGTGGATCAAGATCAAAAGCAGTACTCGAGCTTGCGCTCATTGTTTTGAGTGGGGCGGCTTTGCCGCATGCGGTGTTTGCAAATCGAGACTGTGAGCTGGCTTGCCAGCGATGGCGGCCTTTGGGCCGACCAGTCTCTGACTGAATGCACTCGATTTACTGGTGGGAGTTAGCCCTGCTGGCGACAGCGGCATTCGGGCCGACCATTCTTTAACTGATTTCCCCATTTTAATTGTGGGAGCGAGCTTGCTCGCGAATGCGGTGTGTCAGGCACCCTCAATGTTGAAGGTGCAGAAGCCTTCGCGAGCAGGCTCGTTCCCTCGAGGTTCAGTGCTGGGGCTGGCGGGTTTCGACGTTATCCAGCACTTGGTTCACCGCGAGTTCGGCGAGCATGATGATTTGCTGGATCGCCAGGATGGTGTGGCGCTGCGGTGGGTCGACGTAAGCCGCGATATCGCTGGTCATGATGCTGGCGGAGGCGAGGGATTCGCAGGCGTGGGCCAACAGGGTTTCATTGTCCTGGTTCGGGGTGACCTGGAACAGGGTGCTGGGTTTGTGGAAGCGCAGGGTTAAGGCGTTGGGTTTGAGGTAGTGGTCGAGAGCGCGTTCGGCGGCGTCGTGGAGTTTCTTTGAGCCGGGAAATTCGTAGGGGGTGGTGTCGTCGATTTCGGGCGGATTGGGTGTTGGTTTGATCATGGTGAAGCTCCGAATGATAAGTGGGGCTGTCACTCTCAATCACCGCGACGCGACAGAGGGTGGCAGCTGTACGCAGGTTCGCGGACCGAGCCATTCGGCAATCTCGGCATACCCGAAGGTATCCCGCGCACAGCCACCATCAAACCAAACAACCAGCACCTGAGCGCTCCTGTTTGGGTCGGCGATTATGCATCAAATCGAATGAACTGCTCGGGCCGCGACGCCCGTTCGCTGAATTTGCAGCGACCCCCCGAGCCTATCCACCTGATTTCCGAGGCACAACCGACGCGACCTGTCGGAAAACTCCGCGCAATCGTCAGCATCTGTAGGACGGGCAAATTTCCCACAGATCACGCATCTCAACCTGTGGGAGCGAGCTTGCTCGCGAAAGCGGTATATCAGGCACCATTAATGTTGAATGTGCTGACGCCTTCGCGAGCAAGCTCGCTCCAGCAGGCTTCTCCAGCAGATTCGAAAATCGGCGTGCACAAAAAAGGCGATGTCCCTCTCGAGACATCGCCTTCTGCAACTACCGGTAAAACTTATTCCGACAGTTTGTACGCAATCACATAGTCACCTTGCTTGGTGCCCAGCGAGCCGTGACCGCCTGCAACAACGAGCACGTATTGCTTGCCGTCCTTGCCGGTGTAGGTCATCGGTGTGGTTTGCGCGCCTGCTGGCAGGCGGCCTTCCCACAGTTGCTTGCCGTTTTTCACGTCGTAAGCACGCAGGTACTGGTCGAGGGTGCCGCTCAGGAACGCGACGCCGCCGGCAGTGGTGAAGGTGCCGCCCAGGCTAGGTACGCCCATGCTCAGCGGGATCGGAACCGGCGAGCTGTCACGCACGGTGCCGTTCTTGTGCATCCAGATGGTTTTGCTGGTGGTCAGGTCGACCGCTGCAACATAACCCCACGCTGGCGCCTGGCACGGCAGGCCCATTGGCGACAACAGAGCCTCGAGGACTACGCCGTATGGCGCGCCTTTGTTTGGCTGGACGCCTTCGGTTTCGCTGACGCGTGGACCTTGCTTGGCGATTTCGGCGGCCGGGATCAGTTTCGAACGGAACGCCATGTAGCTTGGGTTGACGAAGGCGATCTGGCGAACCGGGTCGACCGAGATGCCGCCCCAGTCAAACACGCCGAAGTTGCCTGGATAAACGATCGAGCCTTGCAGCGATGGCGGGGTGAATGGGCCGTCATAGCGCAGGGACTTGAAGTCGATCCGGCAGAGCATCTGGTCGAATGGGGTTACGCCCCACATGTCGCGTTCTTTGAGTGGCGGCGGCATGAAGTTGAGGTCGGATTTCGGTTGGGTCGGCGAAGTGTGGTCGCCTTCCACTGCGCCTTGCGGCACCGGAATCTCGTTGATTGGCACGATGGCCTTGCCGGTGCTGCGATCCAGTACGTAGATGCTGCCCTGCTTGGTCGACGCCAATACCGCAGGCTTCACGCCGTCAGCGGTTTTGATGTCCATCACGGTCGGTTGACCGCCGACGTCCATGTCCCACAGGTCATGGTGGGTGAACTGGAAGTTCCAGCGCACTTTACCGGTGGCGATGTCCAGCGCGGTCAGGCCGGCTGCGTGCAATTCCGATTCAGGGGTACGCGCGCCACCGAACTGGTCCGGGGTCTGGTTGCCCATCGGCAGGTAAAGCATGCCGAGTTTTTCGTCGACCGCGAACATCGACCACATGTTGGGCGAGTTGCGGGTGTAGGTCTTGCCTTCGGCAATCGGCGCGGTGTCGTCCGGGTTGCCGCTGTCCCAGTTCCACACCAGTTTGCCGGTGTGTACGTCGAACGCGCGGATCACGCCGCTCGGCTCGTCGGTGGAAACGTTGTCGGTGACGTGGCCACCAATCACCACCAAGTCTTTGGTGACCGCTGGAGGCGAAGTCGAGTAGTAGCCACCGGCGTTGAAGCCGCCGATGTTGGCAGACAGGTCAACCTGGCCTTTGTCGCCGAAGTCTTCGCACATTTTGCCGGTGTCGGCGTTCAGGGCGATCAGACGGGTGTCGGCGGTTGGCAGGAAGATGCGGCGCGGGCAAGCGCTGGCCGGGGCCGGGCTGGCCGAACCGGTCGGGCTCTGCTCGGAGGCGTAGACGGCGTCGTCGTGGTAAGTCACGCCACGGCAGGTCATGTGCGCCCAGCCTTTGAAGTTGGCCGCGTTCTGCGTGCTCAGCTTCGGATCGAAACGCCAGATTTCCTTGCCCGAATCCGGATCAAGGGCAATCACCTGGCTGTGCGGCGTGCACACGTAGAGCATGCCGTTGACTTTCAGCGGGGTGTTTTCAGCAGTGGTTTCGCCCGGATCGTTCGGCCCCGGGATGTCGCCAGTGCGGTAGGTCCACGCTGGCACCAGTTTGCTCACGTTGGCCGGAGTGATCTGGGCCAGTGGCGAGTAACGGTCACCGTGGGCGCTGCGGCCGTAGGAATTCCAGTCACCGTCCGGCATGGCCGGGGCAGTGTTGGTCATGCCGTCGACGCTGTCGCGATCCAGTTGGCCTTTGATTTCACCCGGGTTGGTGAATTGGCTGGCCAGTGCAGTGAGGCCGGCCAGAACCACGGCCACGCTCAGGGCGCCGGTGCCCATCGGGGCTGGACCGTTGAGCAGCAGCGGGCGGCGGAACCATGGCAGCAACATCACCAGACCCAGCGCGAACAGCATGGCCAGACGCGGCACTAGTTGCCACCAGTCCAGACCGACTTCCCACAGTGCCCAGACAGTGCTGGCGAACAGCACGATGGCGTACACGCCCAATGCTGCGCGACGGCGCATCAGCAACAGGATGCCGCTCAGCGCAATGCCGATACCGGCCAGCAGGTAATACAACGAGCCGCCGAGCATGCTCAGCTTGATTCCCCCGGCCAGCATGGCCAGGCCCATCAGTAGAAGCAGAATGCCGAGCAGGCTCGGTAGCAAACGGCCCCGACTCGAAGCACTTTCGGTGCTCATAGTGTGATTCTCCGTGACGTTTTATGTAGTCCCGCGCTGTAGTCACTGTAGATGACGATTGGGCGCGGGCATGGTTCAGATAAAAACTTGTCTAGCTAACGAATTTCATGAATCCCCCTGTGGAAGCTGGCAGGCAGCTCCCACAGGTATGTGGTTCTTTAGAACGAAGACTGGATCTTGATCCCGCCGATCAGGGCGTCGTCGACGTCATTCACGCCACCGGGGTGGCGGATGTATTGCAGGTTCGGGCGTACGGTCAGCCAGTTGGTCACGTGCACGCCGTAGTACAGCTCGGCGCTGTATTCGGTGTCTTGCGGCGGCAGGAACGACGGATCGTCGTAGTCGTAAACCGCGTGGGCCTGATTGCTGGCCTCGGCGTTTTTGCGGAAGGCCGGGTTGACGTGTACGCGGGCGAGGGCGAAACCGATGTCATCCTTGGCGCGCGCGTCGAACGGGCCTTTGTAGGTGATGCCGGCCTGCACGTAGTTGTCGATCGCGTTGGTTTTCTTGTCGTGCATCGTGCCGTTGGCGAACACGCTCAGGCCGCGATTGTTGTCGCTGGCAACGCTGGTGATCTGCTGCTGGATGCCCAGCCACACGCCATGTTTGCTCGACGCACTGCGGTAGGCCTCGCCGCTGAGGGCTGCCGGTTGGCCGTTCTGATCTTTATAAGCGTCGGTGGCCTTGGCGTTGCTGTAGTAATAACCGGCGCGGTATTCGCCCGGCAGACCATTGAGCTTCGGTGTCCACACCAGTTCGATCGGCAGGATCGCGCCCTGGGTGCCGCTGCCGCTCAGCTTGAAGCCGTTGCCACGGTCGAGGTTCGACGGGTTCTGCTCATAGGCGCCGACCTGCGCGTACAGCTCTGGGGTCAGGTGATATTTGACGCGCAGCGCCCATTGGCTGACCGGCCAGTTGTACCAGATGCCACCGACCCAGTTGCCGACCTGCGAGCCGCAGAACGCCAGGTTCTGGAAGTCGCACGGGAAGCTGTTGAAGTCTTCGCCTTCGCCGAAACGCCCGACCTTGATGTCGAGTTTCTGATCGAAGAATTTCTGCTGATACCACATCTGCGTCAGGCGCGTGGTCTGGCCACGGCCCCAGACTTCCTGGGCGGAAGTGAAGCCGCCAACGCGCGGATCGTTGATGCGATCGTTGCTGATGTTGTTGCCGCTGCGCTTGGTGATGGTCAGTTGAAACTCGGCATCGTCCCAGCCGAGGATCTTTTGCAGATCGAGGTGCGTGCCCAGACCGAACTGATCGCTGTAACGCGCGGTGCGGTCATGGTCGTAACCGCCGTGCAGGTTGCTGCCCATTTCGCCGGTGTAATCGAGCTTGAAGTCGTAGCCTTGTTCCGAGAGTTCGGTGCGCGTGCCGTTCCAGTCACCGAGCATGTACGGTGATTCGCTGTCGAACGCGGGAGCCGCTTGTGCGCAAGTGGCGAGGCCGAGGACGGTGCAGCCGCCAAGGGTGCGCAGGGTGGAGATAGCGCTGTCTCGGGAGAAGGAAAAATCGGGCATGGCTAAGTCTTTTTTTGATGTTTTTCGAGTGCGAGCTGAGCGCTTCAATATGTCGCAGGCAGTGAAGCGATTCAGCGGAAGGGCGGCAGGATAATGATCTGTTACAAAAAGACAAAGGCCTTTTGCAGACATGCAGCATTTCGCAATCGGTAACAGTGCGGCAAACGGGCGCATTGTGGGCCGGGTCGTGGCCTGCGATCTTCTCAGGTTGGCCTACATTTTAAGGTAGGCCTTCCACCCGATCACCCCCTCGGCTAAGGTGCGCGGCTTCCGCATTTTCACTTCGCCCAAAGGCCTGGCATGAACGAACAAACCCCCGATCCGCTGCACGGCGTCACCCTTGAACAGATCCTCAATGCACTGGTGAGCCATTACGAATGGTCGGGGCTGGCCGAGCGCATCGATATTCGTTGCTTCAAGAGCGATCCGAGCATCAAGTCGAGCCTGACGTTTCTGCGCAAAACTCCGTGGGCGCGGGAGAAGGTCGAGCGTTTGTACGTGAAGTTGATGCGCACCAAGCGACCGCTTTGAGATGGACGCCGTATGGCGGCGACGCCTGATCACCTGCGCTGCAGTATTGGGCTGGGCGGGGTTGGGGATTCAGCTCTATCTGATTTTCTTCGCACGTTTGAGCGTCGGTGCCAGCCTGTTGGGCGGATTGGTGAGTTTTTTCAGCTACTTCACGATTTTGACCAACACGCTGGTGGCGACGGTGCTGACTTGTGCCGTGACTCATCGTGAATCCGCTGCACGCCGCTGGTTCTTGCAGCCGTGGGTCAGTAGCGGGATTGCTGTGAGCATTGCCGTGGTTGGCTTGGCCTACAGCGTGTTGCTGCGGCATTTGTGGCACCCGGAAGGTTGGCAGTTTCTCGCCGATGAATTGCTGCACGACGTAATGCCGCTGCTGTTTCTGGGCTATTGGTGGTTGTGCGTGCCCAAGGGCACATTGCGCTGGTGGCATCTGCCGGTGTGGCTGATTTATCCGCTGGTGTATTTCATCTACGCCTTGCTGCGCGGGCATTTGCTCGGCGCGTATGCGTATCCGTTCATTGATGTGGCCGTGTTGGGTTATCCACAGGTGCTGATCAATGCCGGGGGGATATTGGTGGGGTTTGTGGTGATTGGGTTGTCGGTCATCGGCTTGGACCGCTGGCGGCCAGTACGAAGTTAAAGTTCATGTGGGAGCGGGGATGTTTTTTGACGTGTTTTTTTCTTTTCCCCTGGTGT